>SLQN01000492.1 GCA_007131465.1 Paracoccaceae bacterium | reverse complement strand
TGCGCTTCTGGCGCTGACCCCCTTGAAGGAGAGCTGACCATGAGCATTTTTCCCACCCTTCTGGCAGGCATGGCGCTGATGCTGGCACTGCTGGCGATCGGGCAGCGGTTCCGCGGCTTCAAGGCCCAGAAACCGCAGGATTATGCGCGGATGGAACCGCGTGTCGATATCCGCAAGCATCTCTCTGGCCCGATCCGTTGCGAAGGCGTGATCTATGGCCCGATGGGCCGCGTCACCTCGCGTTTTACTGCCGATATGGAAGGGCGCTGGGACGGCAATCGCGGCACGCTGGCAGAGCATTTCACCTATGACAGCGGCACGAAGCAGGACCGCGAGTGGCGTCTGACGCTGGGCAATGACGGCCGCGTGACGGCTGAGGCCGATGATCTGGTGGGCAAGGGCACGGGCCAGCAGGAGGGCGCGGCGCTGCATCTGAACTACACCATCCGCCTGCCGGAAAGTGCGGGCGGCCATGCGTTGCAGGTGACCGACTGGATGTATCTGGTCGATGAGCGGACCATCGTGAACCGCAGCCAGTTTCGCAAATTCGGCATCAAGGTGGCCGAGCTTGTTGCAACGATGCGCCGGGTGGAGACATGAGGAAACTGTCAGGCAAGACCTACTGGCTGGTCGGCGCCTCCGAAGGGCTGGGCCGCGCGCTGGCGTTGAAGCTGTCGCAGGCGGGCTGTGCGCTGGTGCTGAGCGCGCGCAACAAGGACAGCCTGCAAGCGCTGGCCGAGGCCCTGCCGGGCGCGGCGCGGATCGTGGCCTGCGATGTGTCGGACCGCGCCTCCGTCGTGGCGGCGGCAGAGGCGGCGGGGCCAGTGGATGGGCTGATCTTTCTTGCAGGCGTCTACTGGCCGTTCCCGGCAACCGAGTGGAATGCCGAGCAGACCGAAGCCATGTTCGATGTGAACCTGACCGGGGCCGCGCGGGTGCTGGGACAGGTCGTGCCCGGCATGGTCGCGCGCGGAGCGGGGCATATCGTGATTACAGGTTCGCTGTCGGGGTATCGTGGTTTGCCGGGGTCCATCGGCTACAGTTCCAGCAAGGCGGGGCTGATGCATCTGGCCGAATCGATGCATGCCGACCTGCGCGGCACGGGCGTGGATGTGCAGCTTGCCAATCCCGGCTTCATCCGCACCCGTCTGACCGACAAGAACGATTTTACCATGCCCTTCCTCATGGAACCCGAGCAGGCGGCCGATGAGATGCTGGCGCTGATGCGTTCGGAGAAATTCCAGCGCGCCTTTCCGCGCCTGTTCTCGCTGGTGTTCCGGGGCAGCAATTTCCTGCCCGACTGGGCCTATTACCGGCTGTTCGCGCGCAAGTAGAACACCGCAACACGCTTGCATCGGTGTCCTGTTTCCGCCAGACTTGATCCCCAAGGACAGGAGGCCAACATGCTTGCCATCAGCCTGCGCAAGATCGTGCATGTCATCTACCTCGCCCGCGAGGGCACAGTCGGCGACCGCGAGGCGTATGCCTTTATCGATGCCCTGAACGACGACGAGAAGGCCAGCCTGACAGCGGTCGCCTGGATCGGGCGCGGCGCGTTCGAGCCCGAGGATTATGCCGAGGCCGTGGCCACCGCGACGACCGAGGCCACGACACCGACCGCCGATTACCTGCTGGGCATGCCGCATCTGGCCGAGAATCTGGAAAGCGGGCTGGAAGAACTTGGGCTGGACGTGACTGGCGAGGAAGAGGATTTCCTGCGTCAGGGGTCTTGAGGCGAGGCCCCGGCGCAAGACCGGCGCAACGCAAGCGATTGACGGCAACGCTGACTAATTTCGGCCTCCTTGCCATTCTGCCAGCGCGGGGTTGCTGGCAGCACTTGGTGCCGAGCCATAACCGGGGGCAGGATCGGCTGACGGGGCAGGGGCAGGCTTCGGTGCTGGCAATGTCCCCTTCATGCAACGCAGATGATGCGCCTCGCGCGCGCCGAAATAGAAGGCGACCACCGCGCCCAGCAACCACCACAGCGGCTCTGGCACATGGGCAAGCGCGCTCATCCGGACCGCAAACCCGTCCGGGTCGGCCATCGCATAGCAAAACAGCCCCAGCGTGCCCAGTGCCAGCAAGGGGCGGGGCAGGCGGTTCAGCCCGTTCACCAGCCCATCGAACCAGCCGCCCCGGCCATACTGAAACTCTGCCGTATGGCTGGCATGGGCGGCCTTGTAGGCGTCATGGCCCAGTTCCAGCGCGCGGGTGGCATTGGGGCGAAAGACCTCGGCCACCGATGTCACGGTCTGCCCCAGCGCGCGCGCCTCGCGCGCGCCCCCGAACAAGAGGCCAAACAGCGACCGGATCATGACCAGCCCCCCGTGCGGGCGCGGTGCTGCGCGTCGGTCAGGTGAAAGCGCGGGGCGATGAATTCTTCCGCCCGCGTGATCCAGCCGCCCTTGCCCCCGTCGCGGCGGCGCGCGAATTTGCGGCTGGCGGGGCGGCGGTCGGCCAGACTGTAGTAATAGTCGCGCCGCGCGATCCCGTAGGCATCGACCAGATGCGCGGGTGCCATGTCATAGGCGCGATGCGTGGCCGCGATGGTCTGCGGGCCGATCACCCCGTCCACCGACACCTCCAGCCCCATCTGCACCAGCAGGCGTTGCAGGATGCGCACGGCATTCGCGCCAGCGTTCACGAACATGTCAAACACCGTAGGCCAGAGCGGTTCCGGCAGTTCGGCAATGCGCGGGCGCGCGAAGTAATGCTCGATATAGATCTCGATGGCATCCTCCCGCGTCAGTGCGCGCACCTCGGCGACCCCGATCTGCTGGCCGGGGCGCAGGCGGCGCAGTGTATGGATGGTGACCCCGAAATTCGTGGCCCCGCCCGGATCATCAGGGTCATTGACGAAGCCCCCTTCACGGGCGACGATTTCCTTTGCCAGATGGCGAACGGTTTTCATGCGGGCAATCCCTTGGCAGATGCGATTGCCTGCAAGATGCCCGATGCGCGGAAAGATCGCGTAACCTCAGCGTGCGGTGGGTCCGCGACAGGGCGCACAGCCGTTGTGCGCGGCGCGATGCCATCCCCCCTTTTCCCGCCTGCCCCTTTAAGCTATCTGCCAAGCCAAGACAAAAAGGACCGCATGATGCAATATCAAACCCCCGGCGATGTGGAGCAGGACTGGAAAGATGCCATCTCCTCGATCGAGGAGATCATCGATGAGGCCCGAAATGGCCGCATGTTCATTCTGGTCGACCATGAAGATCGTGAAAACGAAGGCGATCTGGTGATCCCGGCACAGATGGCCACGCCCGAGGTCATCAATTTCATGGCCACGCATGGCAAGGGCCTGATTTGCCTGACATTGCCGGGAGAGCGGATCGACCAGCTTGGCCTGCCGCTGATGGCGTCCAGCAATTCGTCGCGCCATGAAACTGCCTTTACCGTGTCGATCGAGGCGCGCGAAGGCGTGTCCACCGGCATTTCCGCGCATGACCGTGCCCGCACTGTGGCCGTTGCGATTGACCCTGCGAAAGGGGCCGCAGAAATCGCAACCCCCGGCCATGTCTTTCCGCTGCGCGCGCGCGACGGCGGCGTTCTTGTGCGCGCAGGCCATACCGAGGCAGCGGTGGACATCTCGCGCCTTGCCGGGCTGAACCCCTCGGGCGTGATCTGCGAGATCATGAAGGAAGACGGGTCCATGGCGCGGCTGCCCGATCTGGTGAGTTTTGCGCAGAAACACGGGCTGAAGATCGGCACGATCTCGGACCTGATCGCCTATCGGCGGCGGCATGACAACCTTGTGCGGATGATGAGCGAGCGGCAGATCACGTCGGAATTCGGCGGCGACTGGAACTTGCGCATCTATTCCGACACCACGCAAGGGGCCGAGCATGTGGTGCTGATCAAGGGTGATATCACGACGCCTGACCCGGTGCTGGTGCGCATGCACGCGTTTGATCCGCTGCTGGACATGGTCGGCACGGGCGGCGGCGCGCGCGCGGATGAATTCAGCGATGCGATGCGCCTGATCGCAGAGGAAGGGCGCGGTGTGGTGGTGTTGTTGCGCGACACCCATATGAAGCTCGAGGTCTCCGACGCCTCGCCCCAGACGTTGCGCCAATACGGGCTGGGCGCGCAGATCCTCTCATCGCTGGGCCTGCATGAGTTGATCCTGCTGTCCAATTCCGCCACGCCCCGGATTGTCGGTCTGGATGGCTATGGCCTGTCCATCACCGGCACGCGCAACATCCCTGCATCGAGAGGTGCCTGACATGGCCGGACATGAGACGCATTACGCTCTGCCGCGGCCCCAATTTGACCGCCCCGTGAAACTGCTGATCGTGGTTGCGCCCTATTACCGCGATATCGCCGACCAGCTTCTGGCCGGAGCACGCGCCGAGATCGAGGCTGCGGGCGGGGCGCATGAAACCGTTGAAGTGCCCGGCGCGCTGGAAGTGCCCACTGCAATCGGTCAGGCCTTCCGCATGTCGAATTTCGACGGGTTCGTGGCGCTGGGCTGCGTGATCCGGGGCGAGACGACGCATTACGACACTGTCTGCAATGACAGTAGCCGCGCGCTGCAACTGCTGGGATTACAGGGCGCGTGCATCGGCAATGGCATCCTGACGGTTGAAAACCGCGCGCAGGCAGAGGTGCGTGCCGACGCGTCCGGGCAGAACAAGGGCGGCGGCGCAGCGGCGGCGGCGCTGCACCTGATTGCGCTGGCGCGGCGTTGGGGGGGGGCGAAGCGCTCTGTCGGGTTTCTGCCGGAAAAGGATGAATTCCAGATCGCCGGTGATACCGGCCCGGAGAAGGGACCCGTCGCATGAGCGACCGCAAACCCCGCCCGTCGCTGCACGAACGCCGCGCCCGCAAGGGGGCTGCGCGGTTTTATGCCGTGCAGGCGCTGTTCCAGATGGAAGCGTCCGATGTGCCGATTGGCGAGATCACGCGCCAGTTCGAGGCCCATCGCATCGGCGCGGAAACCGAGACCGAGACCTGGGCCGAAGCCGATATCAATCATTTTCGGCGCCTGATCGAAACCGTGGTTGCACGACAGGCGGCCATCGACCAGATGACCGACCGCGCGTTGGTGGCCAAGTGGCGCATCGACCGGATCGACCCGACGCTGCGCGCCGTGTTCCGCGCGGCGGGGGCGGAACTCTTGGGCGCGGACACGCCCGCACGCGTGGTTATCTCGGAATTCGTCGAGATCGTGACCGCGTTCTTCCCGGAGGGGCGCGAGACGAATTTCGTCAATGCAGTGCTGGATCACATGGCGCGCGAGATGCGCGCGGATGAATTCTGAGCGGCCGCGATGCGGCTGGAACTGACCCCCGAAATGCTGTTGCAGGCCTATCGGATGGGGGTTTTCCCGATGGCCGAGGACCGTGACGACCCGGTCCTGCACTGGTTCGACCCTGTGCAGCGCGGTATCCTGCCGCTGGACGGGTTGCGCCTGTCGCGCTCGCTCCGCCGCCGGATCCGCGCGGCCCCCTTTCATCTGAGCCTCGATCAGGCATTCGCGCAGGTCATCGCCGGGTGCGCTGCGCGCGACAGCACCTGGATCAATGCCGAGATCACGGCGCTGTTCACGGCGCTGCACGGGATGGGTCATGCCCATTCGATCGAGGTCTGGGACGCCGGGGAACTGGTCGGCGGGGTCTATGGGCTGGCCGTCGGGGGCGTGTTTTGCGGCGAAAGCATGTTCTCGCGCCGCACCGATGCGTCAAAGATCGCGCTGGCCTATCTGGTCACGCATCTGCGCGCCTGCGGCTTCACCCTGTTCGACACCCAGTATCTGACCGATCATCTGGCCAGCCTTGGCGGGGTGGAAATCCCCCGTGCCACTTATCGGGCCCGGCTGGCGCAGTCCCTGGGGGCAGATGCCGATTTTCACCGGCATCGCCTGCCCAGCGCTCAGGAGGTCGTGCAGCGCAATACCCACAGGTCGTAGCGGCGGTGGTCCAGCGCATTCAGGGCCGGGCTCGACGCGATCATCCAGCCGGAAAAGATGACCTCATCCGCGCGGGTGTCGAAAATGTCTATCCACGCATAGGCTTCGCCAGCAGGGTTTTCCGCCGGATAGCGGCACTGTTCCAGCATCACTACCAGATGCCCGATCCGCGCATTTCCCCCGCGCGCGAGCGTGATGTCGATACTGGAGCCCGAGACCCGGTCAAGCCCGCGCAGGATCGCGCCTGTCCCCGTCGCCACCCGGTCTGATGCGTTGGGCACATCAATGTCCTGCGCAAGCGCCATGCCTCCCAGCCCCAGACATCCCGCTATCGCAATCGCACCTGTCCAGCCCCGCACAGCTGACCGGGCGCGATCCGGCGCACTGGTCGGGCGTGGTGTCATTCCGGGCTCCAGGCCTCGTAATCCTTGCGCGTTGCAGGCTGCTTTCTCCGGATCGAGCCCTGCGGCGCATAGGCCAGCACTGTCCCGGTCTGGTTTTCCTGATGCGGCTGTTGCCATGGCTTGTGCACGAGGGGCTTCTTGGTTGGCGGTTCGTCCCAGGTATGGTGCATCCAGCCGTGCCAGTCCGGGTCGATCCGGCTGGCCTCGGATTCGCCATTGTAGATCACCCAGCGTTTCTTGCCATCGCGCGACTGGTAGAAGATGTTCCCCTGCGCATCCTCGCCCACCTTCACCCCGTGCCGCCAGGTGAAGAAGGCCGTGTTCAGCGTGGAGCCATTCCACCAGGTCAGCAGGCGCAGCAGGAATTTCATGAACCACCTCGGATTTCAGGGCGCAGTCGGACTTTCGCCCTTATGCAACAGCGCTGTGGGGAAATCCAGTGCCAAGCCGATCAATCCTGCGCGCGCCCCCGGACGCTTGCAATCAACGACCGCGCGGCTAAATACTCTGCATGCTCTAGCAAGAGAGGCCTGCATGTCCCGCTATGACCGCCGCCCTGAAATCATCGCCGCACTGACGCCGGAACAGTACCATGTCACTCAGGAAAACGGGACGGAACGGCCCGGAACCGGTATTTACAACGACAACAAACGCGCGGGAATTTATGTCGATATCGTTTCGGGCGAGCCGCTGTTTGCGTCCACCGACAAGTTCGAATCGGGCTGCGGCTGGCCCAGCTTCACCCGCCCCCTGATCACCGA
>SLQN01000164.1 GCA_007131465.1 Paracoccaceae bacterium | reverse complement strand
TCGCCCACGGCAAGCACGGCCTTGCGCCCGTCCTTGGAATGATAGGCCACCACCGAGGGTTCATTCAGGATGATCCCGCGCCCCTTGACATAGACCAGCGTATTGGCCGTGCCGAGGTCGATCGCCATGTCCGAAGAAAACAGGCTGGGGAAGAACTTCATGCGGAAATCCCGTCGCGTATGGGGTGAAACGCGCTGAAACAGCGCGCCGGTGTCACAGGCCTTATAGGGGGTGGCAGGGCGCGGGGTAAAGGGGGGGTGGTGTGCGGATCGGCGGGAAGTGGCGTGCGGGACACCCACGTTTCTGTGACAACGCGCAACTTGCACAAACCCAACATTTGCCAAGGCAGCGAAAACCGTGGATGCGATGACGCCTTTCGTCTATCCGAACATCGTGCGATGACAGTTGTGGACAGGCACAGATCCGGGAGAAAAACATGCGTATCCTCTTCACCGGCGGCACGGGCAAGGCAGGGCGGCACGCGATTGCGTATCTTCTGGCGCGCGGGCACAGGGTCCTGAATATGGATCTCCATCCGCTCGATCTGGCGGGCGTGGACAATCGCATCGCAGATATCACCGATGCCGGGCAGGTTTTCGATGTTATGGCCAGCTATGCCGGGTTTGACGAACTGGAGCCGGGAACAGGCGTTCCGCGCTTCGATGCGGTCGTGCATTTCGCTGCGGTTGCGCGCATGCTTCTGAAAAGCGACAACGAGTGCTTCCGTGTCAACACGATCGGAACCTACAATGTGCTGGATGCTGCGCTGAAATTCGGCGTGCGCAAAATCGCCTTCGCTTCCTCTGAAACCACCTATGGGATGTGTTTCGCGGATGGCGAACGCAAGCCCGATTACCTGCCCATCGACGAGGCGCACCCGACAGTGCCGGAAGACAGCTACGCCATGTCCAAGGTTGTCAATGAGGCCACGGCGCGGTCGTTCCAGAGGCGCAGCGGCGCAGACATCTACGGATTGCGCATCAACAACGTGATCGAGCCGCATGAATATGCACGCGATTTTCCGACCTATATTGCCGATCCAGCGCTGCGGCGGCGCAACATCTTCGCCTATATTGATGCGCGCGATCTCGGGCGGATGGTGGAATGCTGTTTGCAGGTCGATGGGCTTGGGTATCAGGTGTTCAATGTCTCCAATGACACCCATTCCGTGGATCGCACGACACAGGAACTGATTGAAGAATTCTATGCTGGCGTCTCGATCAGGCGCCCGATGGGGCCTCGGGAGACGTTCTACAGCAATGCGAAAGCGAAAGAGATGCTTGGTTTCGCTCCGCAATATGACTGGCGCAACGAGATATCGCGTTAACGTCCCGCCCCTTCACATCTGCGAAGGGGCGGGGGAGCTTCAGCCCGCCGAACTCATCAGCGCCGAGAGATTGCCGCGATTGCGGTGCACGACCAGACGGTTCAGCGCGTTGACATAGGCCTTGGCCGAAGCCACGACCGTATCGGTGTCCGAGGACTGGCCGGAATAGACCACGCCATCCAGTTTCAGCCGCACGCTGACGGTGGCCTGTGCATCCGTGCCCTCGGTGACCGCGTGCACCTGATAAAGCTCCAGCCGCGCGTCATGCGGGTAGAGCATGCGCACAGCATTGAAGGTCGCATCAACCGGCCCGTCGCCAGTGGCATCGACGAATTTCTGCTCACCGCCTACCAAAAGCGTCAGTTCCGCTTCCTGCGGTCCTTCCGTCCCGCATATGACCCGCAATTTCCTGATCTGCAAATAGGCGTCTTCATCCGCCATGCTGGCCTCGGCCATCAGGGCGATCAGGTCATCGTCGAAGACTTCCTTCTTGCGGTCGGCCAGCGCCTTGAAGCGCACGAAGACATCCTTCAACTGGTTGTCACCCAACTCGTAGCCCAGTTCGGACAGTTTCGCGCGGAGCGCGGCGCGGCCCGAATGCTTGCCCATCACCAGATTGGTGGCTGCCAGCCCCACATCCTCGGGGCGCATGATCTCGAAGGTTTCCTTGTTCTTGAGCATTCCGTCCTGATGGATGCCGGATTCATGCGCGAAGGCATTCTTGCCGACCACGGCCTTGTTATACTGGACCGGAAAGCCCGACACGGCCGCGACCATGCGCGAGATGCCCATGATCTTCGTGGTGTCGATGCCGGTGCGGTAGGGCAGGATGTCATTGCGCACGCGCAGCGCCATGACGACTTCTTCCAGCGCGGTATTGCCCGCGCGTTCGCCCAGACCATTGATCGTGCATTCGATCTGGCGCGCACCTGCTTCGACCGCGGCCAGGGCATTGGCCGTCGCCATGCCCAGATCATTGTGGCAATGCGTGGCGAATACGACCTCCTCCGCGCCCGGCACACGCTCGCGCAGCATGGCGATCAGCTCGGCACTTTCGCGCGGATAGGTATAGCCCACCGTGTCGGGAATGTTGATCGTGCCCGCACCGGCCTTGATGGCGGCTTCAACCACACGGCACAGGAAATCATGCTCGGTGCGGGTGGCGTCCATTGGCGACCATTGCACATCGTCGCACAGGTTGCGGGCATGGGCTACGGTTTGCTGCACCCGCGCGACCATGCCATCCTGATCAAGCGCAGTGATGTCACGATGCAGCGGCGACGTGCCGATAAAGGTGTGGATGCGCCCGCGCGGCGCATGGCGCACAGCCTCCCAACAGCGGTCGATATCGCCCAGATTGGCGCGCGCCAGCCCGCAGATCACCGAATTGCGGGCATTGCGCGCGATTTCCGAAACCGCGAGGAAATCGCCCTCGGACGCGATCGGAAACCCGGCTTCGATGATATCGACCCCCATTTCGTCCAGCAGTCCGGCGATTTCCAGTTTCTCGGCATGAGTCATGGTCGCGCCGGGGCTCTGTTCACCATCGCGCAGGGTGGTATCAAAAATCAGGACGCGGTCTTGTGGCGGCGTCGATGCGGGATCGGGGGATGTCATGGTATGTTCCTGTCGGCTGCGTGTCACATGGTCTTGCGGGTGGGGCGCTTGTCACCTCTGAGCGGCGCGCCCGCAAGGGGACACGCTCAGAGGCTGCTAAGCAGCAGGCCCGAAGCGGGCGCAGGGCAGGTCAGACGTGATTTGACTGCGCGTGACATCATGATCGGGACTATACGCCGCACCCGGCTGCTTGAAAACCCCATATTTCCCGATCACAGATGCGCAGGTTTTGCGGAGTTGCTTGACTCCCCCCGCGCCCCCGCTCATGTAGCGCCCAACCCTGCAATTTCAGACGGACCGGATGCATGAGCGCGATTGATGGCAAGAAAGACGGGCTTTGGGATAATATCAAGACGATTATCTACGCCCTCCTCATTGCAGGCCTGTTCCGCACCCTGTTCTTCCAGCCGTTCTGGATTCCGTCGGGGTCGATGAAGGAAACTCTGCTGATCGGGGATTTCCTGTTCGTCAACAAGATGGCTTACGGCTATTCGCGGTTTTCCTGCCCGTTTGCGATCTGTCCCATCACGGGGCGGCTGTTCGGGACCGAACCCGAACGCGGTGACATCGTCGTCTTCCGTCATCCCGGCACCGGGGCCGATTACATCAAGCGCCTGATCGGGCTGCCGGGGGACCGGGTGCAGATGCGCGATGGCCAGCTATGGCTCAATGACGAGGCCGTCCCACAAGAACCCGCAGGCGATTTTGTCGAGGTCTATGAGCGTCAGGGCAGCGCCGGCCAGTTCCCCCGCTGCGAGAATGCGCCCGTGGGGCAAGGGGGGGCCTGCCTGAAGTCCCGCCAGATGGAAACCTTGCCCAATGGCGTCAGCTATCCGGTGCTCAACATCGCCGACGCGTCGGCAGGCGACAATACGCCTGTCTTTACAGTGCCCGAGGGGCATTTCTTCTTCATCGGCGATAATCGCGACAATTCGCTGGACAGCCGGATGCCGCGGCAGGTTGGCGGCGTGGGGATGGTTCCCTTTGACCACCTTATCGGCCGCGCGCGCCATGTCGTGTTTTCCGCTGAAGGCAGTTCGCTTTTCTTCTTCTGGACATGGCGCGGGGACCGCTTCTTCGAGAGGCTTCAGTGAAGCTTTCCGCCGAACTCGCGGCGTTTGCGGCCCGGCTGGGGCATGATTTCGCAAGGCCAGAGCTTCTGCACCGGGCGCTGACGCATCCGTCCATGTCCTCGCCCGCGCGTCCCGACAACCAGCGCCTGGAATTTCTGGGCGACAGGGTGCTGGGGCTTGTCATGGCTGAAGCGTTGCTCAAGGCCGACAAGGGCGCGAGCGAGGGCCAGCTTGCGCCGCGCTTCAACGCGCTGGTGCGCAAGGAGACCTGCGCCGAGGTCGCGCGCGCGCTTGACCTGGGCGCGGCGCTCAAGCTCGGTCGGTCCGAAATGCTCTCGGGGGGACGGCGCAAGGAAGCGATCCTTGCCGATGCGATGGAGGCCGTGATCGCGGCGGTCTATCTGGATGCGGGGTTCGAGGCCGCGCGCGGGCTGATCCTGCGCCATTGGGGCGACCGGCTGCACAGCGTGGCCAGTGACGCGCGCGACCCGAAGACGATGTTGCAGGAATGGGCGCAGGCGCGCGGCCAGACCCCGCCGCGCTATGTCGAGGCCGGGCGCTCTGGCCCCGACCATGCGCCCGAATTCATCATCGAGGCACAACTGGACAGCGGCGAAAGTTCACGCGCGTCCGCCGGGTCCAAGCGGCAGGCAGAGCAACTGGCCGCGCGCGCCCTTCTGGAACGGCTGGAGGCCGAGACATGACCGATACCCCCACCACCGATACCCCCACCCGCGCCGGATTCGTGGCGCTGATCGGGGAACCCAATGCCGGGAAGTCCACGCTGACCAATCGGATGGTCGGGGCCAAGGTGTCGATCGTGACCCACAAGGTGCAGACCACGCGCACGCGCATCCGGGGCGTGGCGCTGGAAGGGGCGGCGCAGATCGTCTTTGTTGATACGCCAGGTCTGTTTCGCCCGCGCCGCAGGCTGGACCGCGCGATGGTGGCCGCAGCCTGGGGCGGGGCGGCGGATGCCGATATCGTGGTGCTGCTGATCGAGGCCCATCGCGGCCTGACCGACGGAACGCAGGCGATCCTCGACACGCTGAAGGAGCGCCTCAATCCCCGGCAGACCGTGGCGCTGGCGATCAACAAGATCGACCGTGTGAAGGCCGAGGTGCTGCTGGCGCTGTCTGCGAAACTGAACGCTGCCTACCCTTTTGCCAACACTTTCATGATCTCGGCGGAAAAGGGGCATGGGGTGGACGATCTGCGCCGCTGGCTGGCGGCGGCGCTGCCCGAAGGGCCGTGGCTTTACCCCGAAGACCAGATCGCCGATCTGCCGCTGCGCATGATCGCGTCTGAAATGACCCGTGAAAAGCTGACCCTGCGCCTGCACGAAGAACTGCCCTATCAACTGACGGTCGAGACGGAAAGCTGGCAGGAACGCGAAGACGGGTCGGTGCGGATCGACCAGACGATCTATGTGATGCGCGACGGGCACAAGGGCATCGTGCTCGGCAACAAGGGCGAGACGATCAAGGCGATATCAACTGCTGCAAGGCAGGAAATCACCGAATTTCTGGGCCGTCCCGCGCATCTGTTCCTGCAAGTGAAGGTCCGCGAGAACTGGATGGAAGAGGCGGCGCGTTATTCCGAGATGGGGCTGGAGTTTCGCGACGGCAATTCATGACGGCGCGGCTGACCGCGCATGTCTGGGTGTCGGCCTATCTGCGACGGCTTCAGATCGTTGGCATCCCGGCCTATGTCATTCATCGCGGGGATGCGACAGCAGGGGCGGTGCTGGTGAAGCTGGCGCTCATGGATGGCACGGCGCGGGCTTATATGCGCGGTTTCGACATCGCGACGGATTCTCGGATCTGGCAGGTGCTGATTGACGGGGCCGAGCCGGATGTTGATGCCGCGATTGCCCGCCAGCGCGGCTTTGATCCCGACCTGTGGGTGCTGGAAGTCGAGGATGCGCGTGGGCGAGATATGCTCTCAGAGATGGGATAGAGTGAGGCTGGGTCTTGGGCCGCGCAAGTCATGCCAGCCTGATAATTTCGCGTCAGATTTGTCTGCAAGGACAGGACTGGCGTGTTCGCGCGCGGTTGGTGGCGCTCGAAACTATTTGGAAGGTGTTTTAGTGACAGACTGGTTGCATCGCTGCAGCCGTATCAGTATCTCCCGACGAACACATAAATGCGCGTCGCGCAAGGGTTTTGGAAATGCGCTTCATTTTGACATTTACCGCCTGCCTGCTTGCTCTCGCAACACCCGCTGTCGCCGAAGTGCCGCGCCTGGTGGGCAGTCTTGGCCAGCAACTGGGCGCTTCTGCACCTGAAGCCTATCTGCGCTATGTCGGCACCCCGTATTTCTGGAAATTGCAGCCGGTGCTTGGGGCGTCCATCGCGTCGACCGGGTCGGGCTGGGTGGGCGCGGGCTCTGCCGTGACATGGCGCGCGCCAAATAGCGGACTTTTTGCGCGCGCAAGCCTCATGGCCGGGGTGCACAGGAAAGGGGCAGGGCCGGATCTGGGAGGGCCTGTGCTCTTCCGGTCAGCAATCGACCTCGGGAAATCCGACAGCAAAGTCAGAGAGTATGGGGTTGGCGCTGATCATCGCTCCAGTGGCGGGCTCTACAAACCCAATCCGGGGCTGAACACGGCCTACCTGTTCATGTCGGTCCCGCTGCGCTAGGCGAGCCTGTTGACGAGACGCGGTGCGATCAACGACCCGATTGCGTGAGGGTCGCCAGAAACGCATCAACCGCCGCTGCGTCCGTGCTCCACGAACAGACCAGCCGTGCGCTGAGCATATCTGCCTCCGGGCCGTCCAGCTTCTGCCCGTCGGGCCACAGGAAATACGCGGCCCCGGCTGCCTGCGCTTGACGATGCAGGGCGCGGGGCCAGCGGGCGAAGATCATGTTGCCCCCGCGCGGGAACATCAATTCGACAGACGAGGCCAGTCCGCTTTCCAGCCGCGCGGCCATCGCATTGGCGCGCGTGGCCAGATCGTCCGGCAGGCCGAAATCGGGCGCCAAAGGGATCTCGATGGTCGGACAACCCTGAACCGCCGCGAGAACGGGATACAGCGAGTAGCTCGGAGCCGTGGTGGCAAGAGGCCGGCCCG
>SLQN01000478.1 GCA_007131465.1 Paracoccaceae bacterium | reverse complement strand
GGCGACCTGCGCGACTTCAATCGAATGGGTCAGGCGCGTGCGGTAATAATCGCCCTCATGTTCGATGAACACCTGGGTCTTGTGTTTCAATCGCCGGAACGCGCTGGAATGGATGATCCGGTCGCGGTCGCGCTGAAACGGCGAGCGAAAGGTGCTCATCGATTCGACATGAGGTCGTCCGCGCGACTGCTCGGACAACGTTGCATAGGGTTTGAGCATCATCTCTCCCGCCATCTTGCCGAATGGGTCTGCCTGCCTTATATCAGAGCAAAGTTATCAGATATAAGGCTGACAACCCATGACCCTGACCCTGCCCCCGCGCGTAAGCGACCGCGCCTTTGACCGTCTGGCCGAGATTGCCGAAGATACAGGCGAGGTCAAGGCCTTACGTGTTGCCGTTGATGGGGGCGGGTGTTCGGGGTTTCAATATGATATCCGCTTCGACGAGCCCGCGCCCGAGGACCTTGTTCTTGAAAAGGGTGGCATGCGGGTGCTGGTGGACCCGGTTTCGCTGCCGTTTCTTGAAAATGCCGTGATCGATTTCACCGAGGAACTGATCGGTGCGCGGTTTGTCATCGATAATCCGAACGCCGCGTCAAGCTGCGGCTGCGGCATCAGCTTCTCGATGTAAGCGGTTCTGTCGCTTTCGAGGGCGCACGGGGCCGATAACGCATTTGTTGGCTTTCCATCCGGGTGCTCCCGCTTGACCCCTGCGCCAAGTCGGCCCACATCTGCAAGGGCGAACAGGCAAGGAGCGCAGGACTTGAAACCCGAGGCAATCACAAGCAGCTACAGACGCTGGGCGCCGATTTATGATCACACCTTCGGGCGGATCACCGATGCCGGGCGCAAACATGCGACCCATATTGCCAATGTATCCGGCGGCTCGGTCCTGGAAGTCGGCGTTGGTACAGGGCTTGCGCTGCCCTTCTACGACCCCGCCCTTGATGTGACCGGGATCGATTTTTCCGAAGCCATGCTGACACGCGCGCGCGACAAGGTCAGAACAGAAAAATTAAGCCATGTGGCCGAGTTGCGTCAGATGGATGCGCGCAACCTCGATTTTCCTGATGGCCATTTCGACACTGTGGTTGCGATGCACCTGATCTCGGTCGTGCCCGAACCCGAAAGGGTGATGGCCGAGATGGCGCGCGTGTGCAAACCCGGCGGACAGATCCTGCTGGTCAATCATTTCGCGCGCGATGAGGGCTGGCTTGCCTGGCTGGAACGGAAATTCGCCCCTTTTGCCAACTGGATGGGGTGGCATTCGAACTTCCCCAAGGACCGCGTTATGGGGGTGCAGGATTTGCGGATCGTGGAAGAGACCACCCTGACCGCGCTCGGGCTGTTCACGTTCCTGCGCATGGAAAAAGCGGCCTGACACGCAATCACTCAACCCAAATGGCCTGACGCCCCGCGACAGGACGGGGTCTTGCCCCCTGAGCCGTGCTGACCTAAACCCTTCACGTTACCCTACATGAGCAAGGCAGCATGACAGACACGGCATCAGCGCAGGAAGACCGCGCGAAATCCAGAAATTTCGCCGCGCTGCGGGGGCTCTGGCCCTTTATCAGACCCTATCGCGGACTGCTTGCACTGTCGCTGGTGACGTTGTTCGCCACGGCCGCGATCACGTTGACATTGCCCCTTGCGGTGCGCCGGGTCGTCGACGGGTTCGAGGCGCGCGAAATCGCGCTGATGAACCAGTATTTCGCAGGCGCCTTCGGGCTTGCGGGCCTTCTCGCGCTGGGCACGGGGCTGCGATACTACTTCGTCACGCGACTGGGCGAACGGATCGTGGCCGATATCCGCAAGGCGCTGTTTGCGCGCGTGATCGACCGCAGCCCCGCCTTCTATGAACGGATCATGACCGGCGAGGTGCTTTCACGTCTGACCACCGATACGACGCTGATCCAGTCGGTCATCGGGTCGTCTGTCTCGATTGCGCTGCGCAATGCACTGATGCTTGTGGGCGCGCTGGTTCTCCTGGGGCTGACTTCGGCCAAGCTGATGGGTTTTGTCTTGCTGATGGTCCCTGTCATCATCGTGCCCATCGTGGTGATGGGGCGCAAGCTGCGCAAGCTGTCGCGCGAGAATCAGGACTGGATCGCGGCGTCTTCCGGCAATGCGTCCGAGGCGCTGAGTTCGGTTCAGACCGTGCAGGCCAACACCCATGAAGCCGCCAGCCGCGCCGCCTTCGACCGGGTGACCGAAACCAGCTTCGATGTCGCGCGCAAGCGGATCTTCACCCGTGCGTTGCTGACAGTCATCGTGATCTTTCTGGTCTTCGCGGGCATTCTGGGCACGCTCTGGGTGGGCGCGCGGGATGTGGCGTCAGGTGTCATGTCGCCCGGCGAACTGGCGCAATTCGTCATTTACGCCGTGATCGTGGCGGGGTCTGTGGGGGCATTGTCGGAAATCTGGTCGGAATTGCAGCGCGCTGCCGGGGCCAGCGAACGGCTGGTGGAACTGATCGAGGCAGAGGATGCCGTGCAAGACCCGCCAACGCCGCGCCCCCTGCGCCATCCGGCGCGCGGCGCAGTGCAGTTTGACGATGTGACGTTTCACTACCCCACACGCCCCGGACAACAGGCGCTGCAAAAGGTGTCGCTGTCCATCAATCCCGGCGAAACGGTCGCGCTTGTGGGGCCGTCCGGCGCGGGCAAGACCACGATCCTGCAACTGCTGATGCGGTTCTACGACCCGCAAGCGGGCCATGTGCGCATCGACGGGCAGGACTTGCGCGACATGACACGCGCGGATTTCCGCCGCGCCCTTGCCATCGTGCCGCAAGACCCGGTGATCTTCGCCACTTCGGCGCTGGAAAATATCCGCTTCGGCCGCCCCGGTGCGGCTGACAGCGACGTGTTCGCCGCCGCGAAAGCGGCCAATGCCGAGGATTTCATCGGCCGCCTGCCGGACGGGTTCAGGACCGAACTGGGCGAGCGGGGTGTCATGCTGTCGGGCGGACAGAAACAGCGCATCGCCATTGCCCGCGCCATCCTGCGCGATGCGCCGATCCTGCTGCTGGATGAAGCGACCAGCGCGCTGGATGCCGAATCCGAGGCCGCCGTGCAGCGCGCGGTCGATCATCTGGCCAAAGGGCGCACCACGATCGCGATTGCGCATCGTCTGGCGACTGTGAAACAGGCCGACCGGATCGTGGTCTTCGACGAGGGCCGGATCATCGCCATCGGCACGCATGATGAATTGGTCGCGCAGGGCGGGCTTTATGCGCGGCTGGCGCGGCTGCAATTCACGGCGGATCGGGCCGCCTGAGATGACGCCTGCACGCGTCGAGCAGTGCGAAATCGCCGTGATCGGCGCAGGTGTGGTGGGGCTTGCCTGTGCGCTGGAACTGGCGCTCGCCGGGCATGAGGTGGTGATCCTCGCCCCCGAAGATCATGAGACCGGCGCGTCCTATGGCAATGCCGGAGTGATTGCGGATTATGCGGTCATGCCGGTCGGCACGCCCGAGGTGTTACGCAATCTGCCCCGCCTTCTGTTTGACCGTGATAGCCCGCTGGCTATCCGGCCGTCGGCAGCCCTCACCCTCGCGCCGTGGCTTTTGCGCTTCGCGCGCGAATCCCTGCCAGGCCGGGCGCAGGCGAATGCGCGCGCGATTGCGGCCCTGCTTGCGCCCACCCCGGCTGCGTGGAAATCCCTTGCGGCGCAGATTGACGGCACGGATTTGCTCAAACCCCTCGGCTCGCTTTACCTGTTCGAGACCGAGGCCGAGCGCCGCCAAGCAGATTTCCGACCCTATCGCGCCCTTGGTGTCACAGTCGAGGAGATCAGCCGCGACCAACTGGGCCAGCTTCAGCCGGGCCTGCCCGGCCATATTGGCGCGGGCGCGGCGTTTTTCCCCAATACAGTCACCGTGGACGACCCGCGCGCCATGCTGCGACGCTTGCGCGCTTGTGTGACGGCGGCGGGTGTCGGGCAGCGGGTTGGCCTTGTGCGCAAACTGTCGCGCAGCGCCGGTCATGTGCAGCTTGACGGCGATGGGCCGAGTCTGCGCGCGCGCAAGGTGGTGCTGGCTGCGGGCGCATGGTCAAAGCGGCTGGCCGCAATGGCAGGCGACCGCGTGCCGCTGGATACCGAACGCGGCTATCATCTGGAATACGATCTGGCACAACCGCGCCTGATCCGGCAGATGACGCCTGTGTCGCGCGGTTTCTACTTCTGCCCGATGGCAGGCCGCTTGCGCGTTGCAGGCACGGTCGAGCTTGGCGGGCTGACAGCGCCACCGTCGCCCCATCGCTGGGACGTAATGGAGCGCGGCGCGCGCGCGATCCTGCCCGACCTGCCCGCGCCTTCGCGCCGCTGGATGGGGTTTCGCCCCTCGCTGCCCGATTCGCGCCCGGTCATCGGGCCGTCACAACAGGGCGATGATGTGATCCATGCCTATGGGCACGGACATCTGGGCCTGACGCTCGCGCCGGTCACGGCGCGGATCGTGGCGGCCCTGATCGCCGGGCGCGCGCCAGAGGTGGACATCACGCCCTATCTGCCAAGCCGGTTCTGAAACAGGCTGCCTGCAAGCGTGCTCAGCAAAAAGATCAGCGCCGCCACGACCACGATCGACGGGCCGGACGGGGTGTCCTGCGCCAGTGAAAGCTGCAAACCGCCCCAGACCGCGATCCCCCCGATGACCACCGCGCTGAACGCCATCGCCTCTGGCCCACGGGCGAAATTGCGCGCTGCGGCCGCCGGGATGATAAGAAGCGCCGCAATCAGAAGCGCGCCCACGATCTTCAGCGCAACCGCCACCACCACCGCCAGCGCCACCGTCAGCACCATCCTCTCGCGCCCCGGATGAATGCCCGCCGCATGGGCCAGATCCTCGCTGAGTGTGGCGGTCAGAAGCGCCGACCAGCGCCACAGGATCAGCCCCAGCACCAGCGCCGACCCTGCGGCGATGATCGCCAGATCAAGGCGCGACACGGCCAGAATGTCCCCGAACAGATAGGC
This sequence comes from Paracoccaceae bacterium, assembly GCA_007131465.1. GTDB lineage: Bacteria > Pseudomonadota > Alphaproteobacteria > Rhodobacterales > Rhodobacteraceae > Roseinatronobacter. Next base: position 2,131 of record SLQN01000478.1, on the reverse strand, counting down.
CGTCAGGTCCACCCGCACCGCCGGAAGAAAGGACACGGCCACCAGCCCGAAGGCCAGCGCCGAATGCGCCAGCACGCCCAGCGTCGTATCCATCGCCCAGCCGCGCCCGGCCAGCACCGACACCATCATCGCCATGACCAGCGCCACGACCATCGTGCCGACAAAGATACTGATCTGGAAGCCAAGCGCCAGCGCCACCCCCAGAATTGCGGCATGGGCCGTGGCGTCGCCGAAATAGGCCATGCGCCGCCAGACGACGAAGCAGCCCAGCGGCCCGGTCGCCAGCGCCACGGCCAGCCCGGCAAGGGTCGCGCGCATCATGAAATCATCCAGCATGCGGGGCATGGTCCTTCTCGTGGCCGTGGTCGTGGTTATGGTCATGCGCGTGATCGTGGTCATGCTGATAAAGCGCCAGCGCCCCACCCGTGCCAAAACCGAAGAGCGCGCGATATTCCGGGGCCGCGCGCACCACATGCGGCGCGCCTTCGCAGCAGACATGGCCATTGATGCAGATCACCCTGTCGGACGCGCTCATGACGACATGCAGGTCATGGCTGATCGACAGCACGGCGCAACCCAGTTCCCTGCGCACGTCCTCGATCAGACGGTAGAAACTCGCCACGCCGGGCTGGTCCAGCCCGGCTGTGGGTTCATCCAGCATCAGGATATCCGGGCGGCCCAGAAGTGCGCGCGCCAACAGCACGCGCTGGAACTGCCAGCCCGACAGCGTGCTCATGGTCTGGCGCGCGACATCGCCAAGGCCCACGCGGGCGAGAGCATCTGCCATTGCGGCTTTCGAGGCGCGCCGGGGCAGCGACAGGAACCGCGCCACCGGCATCGGCAGGCCCGGATCGATATGCAGTCGCTGCGGCACATAACCAACACGCAGGCCCGCGGCCCGCGTGACCCGGCCCGTGGAGGGCGGCACGACGCCCAGAAGCGCGCGCAAAAGCGTGGTCTTGCCCGACCCGTTCGGCCCGACCACCGTGACGATCTCGCCCCGCGTGATCTGGAAATCGATGTCGAACAGCACCCGCCGCCCGCCATAGCTGACACCCACGCCGCTGGCTGCAATCAGGCTCATGCGGGGACATCCGTGCAGGCATGGCACAGGCCCACGGCCTCGATCGTGGCGCGGTCTAGCTGGAAGCCTGCATCAAGCGCGGCCCTGGCCAGCGCATCGCTGATCGCCTGCGCCGGGGCCTCGGTCACACTGTCGCAGCGCGTGCAGATCAGAAAGGCCGCGCGGTGGTCCTGCGCGGGATGCGCGCAGGCGGTAAAGGCATTAAGCCGCCGGATGCGATGGGCCAGCCCGTTCTCGACCAGAAAATTCAGCGCGCGATACGCCACCGGGGGCTGCGTGCCATAGCCTTCGGCAGCCAGCTGGCCCAGCACATCATAAGCCCCAAGCGCCCCATGCGCCTGCAGCAGGATTTCCAGCGTGCGGTGCCGTACAGGCGTCAGGCGCAGCCCGCGCGCCCGCGCCCGCGCTTCTGCCTGGGCGAGTATGCCTTGCGCATTGGCGACGCCGCTGTGATCTGCGCAGCAAAAACCGGCCCCTTTTGCGTGTTCCGTCATGAACCTGCCTTGACTGTTATGATATAACATCAGATATGTCTGGTGATCTTGTAACACAAGGAGGATGAGATGCGCTACTCTCTCGCGCTGGCCTGCGCCATGATGGCGACACCGCTTGCAGCCGAAAACACCCGCGTCGTGACGGATTTCGCGGTCACGCATGCGCTTGTCTCCAAGGTGATGGGAGATGTGGGCACACCGGGGCTTCTGCTAGATCAGGGGGGCGACCCGCATTCGTTTCAGTTGCGCCCCAGCCAGGCACGGGAACTGAGTGATGCCGATCTGGTTTTCTGGATTGGCGAAGACCTGACACCCTGGCTCGCGCGCGCCCTTGCCGGGGTCGAGGCGCGCGGCCATGTCGTGACGCTGCTGGAAGCCGATGGGGTGATGTTGCAGGATTTCGCGCATGGCCATGACGATCACGGGCACGCGCATGATGACCACGCCCATGACGACCACGGCCATGCGCATGATGACCATGCCCATGACGCCCACGACCACACGCATGACGACCACGCTCATGACGCCCACGACCACACGCATGACGACCACG
>SLQN01000517.1 GCA_007131465.1 Paracoccaceae bacterium | reverse complement strand
TGCCCGGTCCTGCCGGGCAGGCGCCCTTCTGTTTCCCCTGACACACTGCAGATCCGCGCCGCCCTCTGGCGCCGTCTGCTGGCTGCACCCGGAGGACGGGACCATCATGCAAGAGACACTGACAGCGATCGCCGCGATGTGGGATGCGCTTGTAGCGGGCCAGCCCTTTGCCATTTCGCGGTCCCTGCGCAATCCGGCTTTCTATCTGGTGGCTGCTGTCCTGATCCTGCCGCTGTCGCTGATCGTCATGATGATCTTCCGCAAGGTAAAGCTGCTGGACCGGTATCTGGAACCAACCGCGATGTTTTTCATCTACATGACCATTGCCATGGTCATCTTCGTCGAGGTGATCCGCCGCTTCGTCTTCAATGTTCAGGTGGCCTGGTCAACGACGCTGCCGCCGTATCTGTTTCTGCTGCTGACCTGGATCGGCTGCGCCTATAACGTGAAACTGCGCACGCATCTGTCCTTTGGCGAAGTACGCGCAATGATGGGCCCCAAGCCGAAACTGGCGCTGTCCATCCTCGATGCGATCCTGTGGTATGTGCTTGCGGTGATCGTGGTGGTGGCAACGACGCGCCTGACGGCCGGGTCGGCTGCGAACTTCCAGATGCTGGGTGGCACGGATAACGTGATGCGCTGGTGGTTCTATATCTGTGTGCCGATATCCTGGATCATCCTGTATGCGCGCGTGATCGAGAACCTGTTGCAGGATATTCGGAAATATCGGGTCGGTGAAACTTTCGGCCTGACCAATGACCTCGCCCGTGAATAGGACGTGCTTGCCATGACTGACGGAACCCTGACCCTCATTTTTTCGCTGCTGGCAACGACGCTGTTCATTCTGGGCGTGCCGATCTTTCTGGTCATCGCGCTCTGGGTGGCCGCGATGAGCTTCGTGGTCAACATCTCGCTCGACAATATCGGTTTTGCCTTTTCGGCAGTGTTCACCACGTCTTTCGCGCTGCTGGCAATGCCGCTGTTCATTCTGACGGGCGATCTGATCAACCGCTCGGGCATCGCGCAGCGGCTGTCGGCTTTTGCCTATGCCTGTCTTGGCTGGCTGCGCGGCGGACTGGGCATGGCAAGCATCGGGGCGTGCGGGCTGTTCGCCGCAATTTCTGGGTCGAATTCAGCCACCACGGCGACAATCGGTGCGATGATGCATCCGCGCATGGTGAAGAACGGGTTTGACGAACGCTTCGCTGCCGCCACGGCGGCGGCAGGCGGCACAGTGGGCATCATCATCCCGCCTTCGATCATCTTCATCGTCTATGGGTTCTTGCTGAACCTCTCCATCGCCGAGCTGTTTCTGGCGGGTATCCTGCCGGGCATCCTGATGGTGGTCGGCATGCAGGTGGCCTGCTGGATCATGTGCCACAGGAACGGCTGGGGCCATCTGATCCGCTTTGAAATTCACCGCATGATCAAGACCGCCTTCGGGGCGTGGCTGGGATTCTTTGCCATCGGGCTGGTGCTGTGGGGCATCTATACCGGCAAGTTTTCCCCGACCGAAGCCGCAGGCGTGACAGTCGGCTTCTGTATCATCGTCGCGCTGATATCGCGCCCGATTTACCTTCTGATCAACAGGGGCCAGTCCGAGAGCGACGACCTGACGCGCACGCCAGGCTGGGTCGAGATGGTGCTGGTCGAAGGGTTCCGCCTGCGTGACCTGCCAGAGGTGGTGCTGAATTCCGCACGCATTGCCGGCATGCTGGCCCCGCTGATCGGGATTTCCGTGGTCATGCAGCAGATCCTGTCGCTTCTGGGCGCGAAAGACGCAATCGAGACCTTTCTGACCGGGATCGGCGGATATTACGCCGTCCTGCTGATGGCGATGGCCATGGTCTTTGTTGCCGGGATGGTGCTGGAAAGCCTGCCCAACACCATTATCATGGCGCCGATCCTGGCCCCGATTGCCGCCAGCGTGGGCGTCGATCCGGTGCATTTCGCGGTGATCTTCCTGATCGGCGGGTCGATCGGCTTCATCACGCCGCCTTACGGTCTGAACCTCTACGTCGCAAGTGGCGTGACAGGGGTGCCATATATGCGCCTGTTGAAGTATATCGTGCCCTACCTGATTGCCCTGATCTCGGTCTGGCTGGTTGTCGCCTTCGTTCCCTGGCTGTCGCTGGCATTCTCCTGACCGGAGTTACAGGGCCGCCTTTAGAGCCGAGCGATAGTCATGAAACACATCGAGACTGACCAAGATGAAACTGCCCGAACCGAACGGATCCCGACAACCTTGCGGTTGCTGACCTTGCTGGAAGAGATCGTGAAAAAGGGGCAGCCTGTATTGCCCACAGACCTGAGCGGAGCGACCGACCTGCCCAAGGCCACGCTGCACCGGCTGTTCCAGACCCTGGAGGGCGAGGGCTATCTGCAACGCGAACCCGACGGGCGGTCCTATTCCGTCGGGCCACGCGCGCGGCAACTGGCGGTTGCGACCATGTCAACGATGCGGATGCGGACCCCGCGTCTGGCGATCATGCGTGCGCTGGCCAAGGATATCGGCGAGACCTGCAACCTGGCCATCCCGGACCGCGAAGCGATGGTCTATCTGGACAGGGTCGAAACCGAATGGCACCTGCGGGTGCAGTTCTCGGTCGGGGCGCATGTGCCCTTCTACTGCACCGCCGGGGGCAAGCTCTATCTGTCGACCCTCAGCGATGCGCGTCTGTACAGTTATCTGCGCAACGCCGATCTGGCGCAGATGACGCCCGCAACCCTGACCGACCCAAGGGCCCTGCGCGCCGAGATCCTGCAAATCCGCGATCAGGGTTTCGCAGTGGATAACGAGGAGTTTCTGGAAGGCGTCATCGCCTTCGCGATGCCGCTGCGCGACCAGTATGGACGGATGCCCGCGACCATTGCCTTTCAGGGCCCGACGCAGCGCATCTCGATCAAGCAGGGATACACGCATTTGCCCCGGCTGAAGCGCGCGGCAGAGGAGTTATCGGCATTGCTGTGACACCACGCGCCACGTCATGCCGACATTTGAGACCGGATAGCGCGCGCAGCAGCGCGCAGAAAATGGAAGGACAAAGGCATGACGGTCACCTATCTGAAGAAGGCAGCGAAAACCCCCGAAACCGAATCCGCACAGGCGCAGGCCGTCGTCAGCGACATGCTGACCCGGATCGAGGCCGAGGGCGAAGACGCGGTGCGGGACTATGCGCGCCAGCTTGACAAATGGGACGGGCCGATTGTCGTCACCCGTGCGGACATGGATGCGCGCGCCGCCGAAGTGCCCGATCAGGTGAAGGATGACATCGCCTTTGCCGTGCAGCAGGTGCGCGCCTTCGCTCTGGCGCAGCGCGAGTCTGTGCGGGATTTCGAGATGACGATGCCCTCGGGGCTGACAGCGGGGCAGAAATGGGTCCCGTGCAATGTCGCGGGCTGCTATGTGCCCACAGGCCGCTATGCGCATATCGCCTCGGCGGTGATGTCGGTGGCCACGGCCAAGGCCGCAGGCGTAGGCACGGTCATCGCCTGTTCGACCCCGTTCCGGGGCGGGGCCATGCACCCTTACGTCCTTTATGCCATGCGCGAGGCCGGGGCCGATATCGCGATGACACTGGGCGGCGTTCAGGCGATTGCGACAATGGCATACGGGTTGTTTACCGGCAAACCGGCGGATGTGATCGTCGGCCCCGGCAACAAGTTCGTGGCCGAGGCCAAGCGCACGCTGTTTGGCAAGGTCGGCATCGACGTCTTCGCAGGGCCGTCTGAAATCGGGATCATCGCGGACAGCAGTGCCGACGCGGAGATTGTCGCGGTCGATCTGGTGGGTCAGGCCGAACATGGCCACGAATCCCCGGCCTGGCTGTTTACCGATGACAAGGCTTTGGCCGAGAAGGTGATGGCCCGCGTGCCCGAACTGATCGCCACCCTGCCCGAACCCGCGCGCGAGGCCGCAGACGCCGCCTGGCGCGATTATGGCGAGGTGATCCTGTGCGACACCCGCGCGGAGTTGGTCGGCGTGTCGGATGTCTATGCGTCCGAGCATCTGGAACTGCACTGCGCCGATCTGGACTGGTGGATGGCAAACCTGACGAATTACGGCAGCCTGTTCGTGGGCGAGGAAACGACCGTGGCCTACGGCGACAAATGCGCAGGCCCCAATCACATCCTGCCCACCAAATACGCCGCGCGCTATTCGGCGGGGCTGTCGGTTCACAAATTCCTCAAGCCCCTGACATGGCAGCAGGGGGACCGCGCGGCCAGCAAGGAATTGGGCATCCGCACCGCCCGCATCTCGCGGCTGGAGGGGATGGAGGCCCATGCCCGCACTGCCGATGCGCGGCTGGCGAAATACTATCCCGGCCACAATTTCGACCTTGGCGCACCGGTCGAATCGGTCTGAGCGATGACAGACTTGCCCGATCCGGACCGCCCGCCCGAAATCCCGCCCGAGGCCATTGCTGCGGCCAACGCGCTGCTCGCGTCGGGCCGGTTGCACCGCTACGCCGAACAGGGCGGCACGGGTGGTCCGGTCTCTGAACTGGAACGCGAATTTGCACGCCTTCTCGGGTGCAGATATGCCGTTGCCGTCAATTCCTGCGGCGCGGCGCTGTTCCTCGCGCTCAAGGCTGCCGGGGTGCGACCCGGTGATCCGGTCCTGATGAACGCTTTCACCCTTGGCCCGGTCCCCGGCGCGCTGGATCATATCGGCGCGCGCCCGGTGCTGGTCGAAATCACCGAAGACCTGACCATCGACATGGCCGACCTGCGCATCAAGGCACAGGCCAGCGGGGCGCGGGTGCTGATGCTGTCGCATATGCGCGGGCATCTGTGCAACCTGCCTGCGCTGGCGACACTCTGCGCCGCGCTTGGTCTGACCCTTATCGAGGATTGCGCCCATACGCTGGGCGCATCCTGGGACGGGCAGCAGGCCGGCACATTCGGACAGGCAGGATGTTTCAGCTTCCAGTCGGGCAAGCATGTCAATACTGGCGAAGGCGGGATGCTGGTCACGGATGATGCCGATATCGCCGCACAGGCGATCCTGCATTCGGGCAGCTACATGCTTCATGGGCAAAACGGCACTGTCCCTGCGCCCGAGGTCATGGCCCGCTGGCAGCCGCGCTGCGGCAATTATTCCATGCGCATGTCCGCGCTGGTTGCCGCTTTGGCGCTGCCGCAACTGGCCCTTCTGCCCGCCCGCGTGGCCGACTGGAATGCCAGTCATGACCGTATCGCCGCGCGGCTTGGGGCGGCTGCGGGCTTTGCGCTGCCGCATCGACCCAGAGCGGAAGCCTATGCGCAAAGCTCGCTCCAGTTCCGCCTGCCGGGGTTTGCGTCTGCGCAGATGCAGGCATTTTGCGTGGCTGCGCGCGCGGGGGGCATCTGGGTCAAGTGGTTTGGCACGGACCAACCCGAAGGCTACAGTTCCAACCCCGCCCATTGGCACGGGGCAGAGGCCAGCGACGTGCCCCGCGCCTGCGAGATTCAGGCAACGCTGTGCGATATCCGCCTGCCCCTTGGCCTGTCCGAACCCCAGTGCGACGCAATCGCCGATCTGCTGATCGCCACCGCTTCGACCATCACCGAGGACCGTCATGCCAAGGCTTGACGCACTGTTCGATCTCTCGGGCCGCAGCGCCTTGGTCACTGGCGGCAATTCGGGCATCGGGCTGGCGATGGCCCGCGCGCTCGGGCTGCAAGGCGCGCGCCTGCATCTGGCCGCGCGCGATAGCGCCAAGCTGGACTCCGCCTGCCATGAGCTTGCACAGGACGGCATTACCGCCCAGCCCCACCCCACCGACCTGACCGACCCGGACAGCCTCTCGGCGCTGGCCGATGCTGTGGGCGATGCCGATATCCTGATCAACGCCGCCGGAGTCAATCTGCGCCAGCCCTTCGCGCAGGTCACGGCGGATGCATTCGACCTGCATATGGCACTGCATCTGCGCGCGCCCTTCGTGCTGGTGCAGCATCTGGCCCCGCGCATGGCCGCGCGCGGCTGGGGTCGGGTGCTGAACCTCGCCTCGCTGCAATCACACCGCGCCTTCGCGAATTCCGCCCCCTACGGCGCGGCCAAGGGCGGCATCGTGCAACTGACCCGCGCCATGGCCGAGGAATTCTCCCCCCAGGGCGTCACCTGCAACGCCATCGCGCCGGGGTTCTTCCCCACACCGCTGACAGCCCCCGTCTTTGGCAACGCCGAACTGGCCGCCGCCAACGCCACACGCACCGCCATCGGGCGCAATGGCAGGCTTGAAGACCTCTATGGCGCGACCGTGTTCCTGTGCTCGGACGCCGCTGCCTATATCACGGGCCAGACATTATGCGTGGATGGCGGGTTTACGGCGAAATAAGGAATGACCATGCGCGCACTGCTCTATACCGGCCCCAACCAGATGACGCTCGCCGATCAGCCCCGCCCTGTGCCCGGGCCGGGCGAGGTGCTGGTGGCCGTCCATGCTGTCGGCATCTGCGGGTCGGACATGCACGCCTATCATGGCCATGACGACCGCCGCCCCCCGCCGCTGGTGCTGGGGCATGAGGCGGCGGGGCTGGTCGCCGATGGCCCGCGCAAGGGGCAGGCAGTGGCGATCAACCCGCTGGTGGTGAACCCGGACTGCCCCGCCGCGCGCGCCGGACGCCCGCATCTGTCGCCCACACGCGCGATCATCTCGATGCCGCCGCGCCCTGGGGCCTTTGCCGAATACGTCACCATCCCCGAACGCAACCTCCTGCCCATCCCCGCGGGCCTGTCCATGCGCGACGCGGCCCTGACCGAGCCCGTGGCGGTGTCGTGGCACGCTGTCCGCATCGGGCTGGAACGGCTGGGCGAGGCCCGCCCGCGCGTGCTGGTGCAGGGCGCGGGCGCGATTGGCGTGGCGGCAGCACTGGTCGCGCGGCATATGGGGGCGGCCAGCATCCATGTCGCCGAACCCCATGCCGGGCGGCGCGCGACCCTTGCGCCGGAGCAGGGGATCAAGACGTTCGACCCGCGCCATCACGACCCCGGCGAAAGTGCCTTCGATCTGATCATCGACGCCGTGGGGGCGGCGGCCACCCGCGCGGATGCCGCGCGCCTTGTGCGGCCGGGCGGGGTGATCGTGCATGTCGGGCTGTTGCCGGGGCAGGACGGCTATGACATCCGCCGCATCACCTTGCAGGAAATCACGG
>SLQN01000536.1 GCA_007131465.1 Paracoccaceae bacterium | reverse complement strand
CGGCGGGTGCGCTGGGGGCGGCCGCTGCGACAGGGGCGGGCGCATATTGAATCTGCGCAGGCTGCGCGCTGATTTTGGACACTTTGACATTCAGGCTGTCATTTTCGCCATAGTCGCGCTTGACGCTGAGTTCCGAGAGATCGTTCTCGTTGAGAAGCTCCGCAAGGGCTTTGATAAAGGCAACATCTGCGTCATTGCGGCTCTGCGTCATTGGGTCCTCGAGATTTTGGGCATCACTGCGGGGGATGCGTCCGCGTCGTGCAAGTCGCGGGCCTTATACTGGACGCATCCGCCCCTGTGAAGCCGCCAATTTTCTTGTGTAGATGCGCGGCAGGACATGGCAAAAAAAGGCTTTCCCGGTCTGTCAAAATCTGTAAATTCCGATGTGGGGGATCGGAACATGCCGCGCACTGCGCTGACAGGGACACGGATCAGGGCGCGGCGCAACCTGCGCGGGCTGCGCCAGTCCGAACTGGCGCGGGTTGTGGGTGTGTCGCCGTCCTACCTCAACCTGATCGAACATAACCGCCGCAAGGTCGGCGCGGAACTGTTGGGCGCGCTGGCGCAAGCGCTGGGGGTGTCGATGGACGCGCTGGCCGAGGACAGCGATGAGCGGCTGGTGGAAGGGGCGCGGGCGGCGGCAATCCGGAGCGATGCCGAACTGGTCGATCTGGAGCGGATCGATGAGTTCACGGGTCGATTTCCCGGATGGGCCAAGGTGCTGGCAGAGACGCAGGCGCGGGTCGAACGGCTGGAACGTGTGGTCGAGCAACTCAACGACCGGATGACCCACGACCCCTATATGGGCGAGGCGCTGCACGAAATCATCTCGGCCGTGACCGCCGTGCAGTCCACAGCCAGCATCCTCAATGACTCACGTGATATCGAACCGGACTGGCAAGCGCGCTTTCACGGAAATATTGTGCAGGACAGCGCGCGGCTGGCGGAAGGAGCTGTGGCGCTGGTCAATTATCTTGACGCAGTGAAAAGCGATGAAACCGGACTGGCGGCGCCGCAGGAAGAGGTCGAAGCCTGGCTGGAGGCGCGCGGTTTTGCCTTGCCCGAACTGAATGAAGCGACAATCGACATTGCGGCGATGGTCTCAGGGCAGATGGACCTGTCGTCGGAGGCATCGCGCCAACTTGCGGCGCAATGGCTGCGGCGGTTTCACGCGGATGCGCAGGCCATGCCGTCGCAACGCCTGTACGATGCCCTTTCGGAACATGGGTTGGCGCCAGAGGCGCTGGCGCGCCATTTCGATGTAACCTATGACCGGGTTCTGCGGCGGCTGGCATTGGTTTCGGTCGCGGAACTCGAAGCCCTTGGCCTGCCGCTTGTCGGCTTGGTGATCTGCGACAATTCGGGTACCTTGATGTTCCGGCGAAGTCTGGAAGGCTTTGCGTTGCCGCGCTTCGGGGGGGGGTGCCCGCTCTGGCCGCTGTATCAGGCATTGCACCGCCCGCATGTGCCATTGCGCACAGCGCTGGTTACAGCAGGTCGATTGGGGCGACGAATGACAAGTTATGCCTATGCGACCGCCGACATCGTTCTGGGATATGACAGACCGACCGTAATGCAGGCCAGCATGCTGATCGTGGCCAGTGACGGGCGGGACTGGGTGGATGGCGTTGCGCCGGTCTGGGTGGGGGCAAGCTGTCGGACCTGTCCGCAGCTTGACTGCGCGGCCCGGCGCGAACCGTCGATCCTGATGACGACATCTTGAAATGACGATTCGGTTGCGCGAGAGCGGAAATTTGACACAAGGCAAGAGCCAAAAAGATATCCAGATTGCAGAACGGTGGGAGGAAAAGGGCCGTTCTGCACAGGGGGCCGGGGTGTGGTGGCGGTGGCAGCCGCGCGCCCCGGTCCCCGCAAGGAAGGGAGGACCCCCCGCAATGGAAAAACGTGTGCTGGTGATCGAGGATGAGCCGAACATATCGGCCGCGCTGCGATTCATCCTGTCGCGGGACGGCTGGCAGGTCGATGTATCCGCCGATGGGCAGGCGGCCATCGGCGCGATGCGCGATGATCCGCCCGATCTGCTGATCCTCGATCTGATGTTGCCAGGGATCAGCGGTTTTGATGTCCTGCGCTCGGTCCGGGCCGCAGCGGGCACGCGCGACCTGCCGGTGCTGATGCTGACGGCCAAGGGCCAGATTGCCGACCGGGCCGAGGCCGAACGGCTGGGCGTCAGCCGGTTCATGACCAAGCCCTTCTCCAATGCCGATGTGATTGCCGCCGTACAAGAACTGGCCGGGCCATGAAACCCCCGCGCGGCCCCGAATTTCTGGCGCGCGAAAGCTACCGGATCCGGCGGCTGATGGATGCGGCCCGCTTTCTGCCCGCCCTGGGGCTGGTGCTTCTGCTGTTGCCGCTTCTGCGCGGCGAGCCCGAGGCCGATGCGCCTTCCACGGCCACCGAAACGGTCTATCTGTTCGCGGTCTGGATCGGGCTGATCATTGCGGCCTTCCTGATGTCTCTGGGGTTGCGCCGGACGCTCGATCCGCCAGTCGATGCGCGGCCGCCCCCGCGCCCTGATCAGTCGCCCGCCCCCCCCGATCAGTCAGGGTAGCGCAGGAATGTCCTTCAATCTGCTTGTCCTGACCTGCCTTGCTTATGTGATCCTGCTGTTCGCGGTCGCCTCAGCGGCAGAACGCAGCGCAGCCGTCGGGCGGGCGAAATGGCTCCGCTCGCCGCTGATCTATACTCTGTCGCTGTCGGTCTATTGCACGGCCTGGACCTTTTACGGTGCCGTCGGATATGCCGCACGCTCAGGGCTGGAATTCATGACCATCTATCTTGGTCCGACGCTGGTTTTCGTGGGCTGGTGGGTGGTCTTGCGCAAGCTGGTCCGCATCGGGCGCGAAAACCGCGTCACTTCTATCGCTGACATGATCTCGGCGCGCTATGGCAAGTCGAACCTTCTGGGGGTGATCGTCACACTGCTATGTGTGTCCGCCGGGACGCCCTATATCGCGTTGCAACTGCAATCGATCTCGCAATCCTTTACTGTCTTCGTTTCGGACCCGGCGGGATCGAGCCTTGCGACGGATCGCAACCTGATCGCCTTCTGGGTCGCGGCGGGACTGGCGCTGTTCACGATCGCCTTCGGCACGCGCAATCTGGATGCGAATGAACAGCATCCCGGTGTCGTGACGGCCATCGCGGTAGAGGCTGTGGTCAAGCTGCTCGCCCTGCTTGCCGTTGGGGTGTTCGCGGTCTGGTTCGTGGCAAGCGGGCCTGCCGATATTCTGGCGCGCACCGATGCGCAGGCGCTGCCGGAATGGCATATCCAGCCGGGACGCTGGACCGGGCTGATCTTTCTTTCAGCCATCGCCATCATCTGTCTGCCACGCATGTTTCAGGTGACAGTTGTCGAAAGCACCAATGACCAGCATCTGGCAACAGCTAGCTGGGCCTTTCCGCTTTATCTGTTCCTGATCAGCCTGTTCGTGCTGCCAATCGCCGTGGTGGGGCTGGAGATCATGCCACCGGGGTCGGACCCGGACATGTTCGTGCTGACCCTACCGCTGCACGAGGGGCAGGACGGGCTGGCGCTTTTGTCGTTCCTTGGCGGGTTCTCGGCCGCGACATCCATGGTCATCGTGGCCTCGCTGGCCTTGGCGACGATGGTGTCCAATCACATCGTCGTGCCGCTCTGGCTGAAGCTGCGCGCGGCCCAGAACCAGGATACAGGCGACATGCGCCTTCTGGTGCTGAGTGTGCGGCGTCTGTCGATCACGCTGGTTCTGGGATTTGGCTATGTGTATTATGTCATCTCTGGCGGGTCCACGGCGCTGGCTGCCATCGGGCTGATCGCATTTGTGGGCATGGCACAGGTCCTGCCGGCGCTGCTGGGGGCGCTGTTCTGGCGCGGCGCCAGCCGCACTGGCGCGGCGCTGGGGCTGATCACAGGGTCAGTGATCTGGTTCTATGCGCTGTTCCTGCCCAGTTTCGGGCCGGGTGTCCTTCTGTCGGCGAATATCATGGAACAGGGACTTCTGGGCCTGTCATGGCTGCGCCCGCACAGCCTGTTCGGCCTGACAACGCTGGACCCGCTGCTGCACGCGCTGTTCTGGTCGCTGATGCTTAATGCGCTGGCCTTCTGTGTCGGGTCTTTCGTCAGCTTTCCCAGCCCCATCGAACGCGTGCAGGGTGCATTGTTCGTCAATATCTTCGAGCGATCAGGCCCCGCGAGAAGCTGGACCCACCCGGTGGCTGAAGCCGAAGACCTGCTGCCCATGGCGCAGCGCATCCTTGGTGTGGCCGAGGGTCAGTCGTTCTTCCGCGCCCAGACCGAATTGCAGGGCAAGCAGGGCTATCTGCCCGACATCACGCCCGAGTTTCTTGAGGCGCTGGAGTTGAAACTGTCCGGTTCTGTCGGGGCGGCGACGGCGCATGCGATGCTGGCCCAGACCATTGGAACAGCGGTCGTGTCGGTCGAGGATTTGATGGCGGTGGCCTCGGAAACCGCGCAGATCATGGAATACTCCGCGCAGCTGGAGGCCAAGTCCGAGGAACTCAGCCGCACCGCGCGCAAGCTGCGCGAGGCCAATGAGATGTTGCAGAAACTCTCGGTCCAGAAGGATGCCTTCCTAAGCCAGATCAGCCATGAATTGCGCACGCCCATGACGTCGATCCGGGCGTTTTCCGAGATCCTGATGGAGAGCGAGGGCATGTCCTCGGAGGATCGGCAGCACTTCGCCCAGATCATACATGACGAATCCATCCGGCTGACGCGGCTGCTTGATGATCTGCTGGACCTGAGTGTGCTGGAGCACGGACAGGTCCAGTTGAATATCGGCCCCGTGGTGCTGCGCGACCTGATCGACAAGTCCATCACCGCGTCGAATTCCGTGCAGGCCAACCGCAAGTTCACCTTCCTGCGCAGCCGCGACCCTGAAGCGATCGAGATCGTGACAGATGCGGGACGGTTGACGCAGGTCTTCATCAATATCCTGTCAAATGCGCGGAAATACTGCATTTCCGACGATCCCCGGATGCAGATCAAGGTACAGCAGCGCGCGGGGCTGGTCGAGGTGGATTTCATCGACAATGGCGCAGGCATCCCGCGCGACAAACAGGCCCTGATCTTCGAGAAATTCTCGCGGCTGACAGATTCCATGCAGGCCGGGGGTGCGGGACTTGGCCTCGCGATCTGCCGCGAGATCATGCACAATCTGGGTGGCGATATTGCTTACGTGCCGGGGCAGGGGGGCGCGGCCTTCCGCGTCAGTTTTCCGCAGCACCTGACCCCGCGCGCGCCTGCACCCGCTTCCGGGCGCGACGAGGTTCCCGCAGCCCAGTAGGCAAGGGGCGCCTCTGAATTGAGCAGCGTACCAGTTTCGGGCAGGTCAGAAATTTTACTAATTGATAAAATTTGGAAGCCGTGTTTCTCTGTCCCCAACACGCCAGTCAGAACAAGGGCCAGCCATATGTCCAACAGCCCCACCACCTCCGGAATCGCGCCCGCGCGGCTGCATCCCGAAGATTATGCGCGCCATTTCGATGACCTTTACCCCGATTACGACCGGCACGAAGCCATGGTCGCGGCAGATCGCTGCTATTTCTGCCATGATGCGCCCTGTATCACGGCCTGCCCGACGGAAATCGACATTCCCCTGTTCATCCGCCAGATTCAGGCCGGCCAGCCCGAAGCCGCAGCGCGCACGATCTTTGACCAGAACATCCTTGGCGGGATGTGCGCCCGTGTCTGCCCGACGGAAACCCTGTGCGAAGGGGCCTGCGTGCGCGAGGCCGCCGAGGGCAAGCCGGTCGAGATCGGTCGCCTGCAACGCTACGCGACCGAAACCCTGATTACGCGCAATGCCCATCCCTATACCCGCGCCGCCCCGACCGGCAAGCGGGTCGCGGTGGTTGGCGCGGGGCCTGCCGGGCTGGCCTGTGCGCACAGGCTGGCAATGAAGGGCCATGCCGTTACGCTGCTGGATGCGCGGGAAAAGCCGGGGGGTCTGAACGAATACGGTATCGCCGCCTACAAGGCCGCGCATGGCTTCGCGCAAGCCGAGGTCGACTGGCTGATGCAGATCGGCGGCATCACGCTGCGGCAGGGGTGGTCTCTGGGCAAGGATGGCACGCTGGCCGATCTGCAGGCTGATCACGACGCGGTTTTCCTCGGCATGGGGCTTGCGGGCGTCAACGCTCTCGGGCTTGCGGGCGAAGACGCACCGGGCGCGCGCGATGCGGTCGGTTTCATCGCCGAATTGCGCCAGACCCCGGACCTTTCGCGCCTGCCCATCGGGCGGCATGTCGTTGTCATCGGGGGCGGCATGACGGCGGTGGACGCGGCGGTGCAGTCGCGCCTGCTGGGGGCAGAGCATGTGACGATGGTCTATCGGCGCGGCCGCGCCGATATGGGGGCCAGCGACTACGAGTTGAACCACGCCGCCAATGAAGGCGTGAAGATCATCACCAATGCCATGCCGGTTGCGATTCACGCCAACGGGGCGCTGCGCGAAGTGGAATTCGCCTACACGCATATGGGACAGACCGGGCTGGAGCCTACGGGCGAGACGTTCCGCCTGAAGGCCGATCAGGTGTTCAAGGCGATCGGTCAGACGCTGGAGGGCGTGCCAGAGGGGCTGACGCTTGACGGGCGCAAGATCGCGGTCGATGCCCAAGGACGGACATCGGTTCCCGGCATCTGGGCCGGCGGCGACTGCACGGGCGGGGGCGATGATCTGACCGTGACCGCCGTGGCGCAGGGGCGCGACGCGGCCGAGAGCATTCATGCAACATTGATGGGCGCTGGCGCGTAGCACCGGCCGACCCGACGGAGTGAAAGATATGGCAAACCTGACCACGAATTTCATCGGTATCAAATCGCCCAACCCCTACTGGCTGGCCTCGGCGCCGCCCACGGACAAGGAATATAACGTGGTCCGGGCCTTCAAGGCCGGATGGGGCGGGGTTGTCTGGAAGACGCTGGGCGCGGAAGGTCCACCCATCGTGAATGTGAATGGCCCACGCTATGGGGCAATATGGGGGGCCGACAGACGGCTTCTGGGCCTGAACAATATCGAGTTGATCACCGACCGCCCGCTGGAGGTGAACCTGCGCGAGATCAAGCAGGTCAAGCGCGACTGGCCCGACCGCGCGATGGTTGTCTCGCTCATG
>SLQN01000022.1 GCA_007131465.1 Paracoccaceae bacterium | reverse complement strand
GAACTGATATATTCACGCCCGCGCGCGATCATCAGGCCCCAGGACGATTGTGGCGGCTGGACGCCGAAGCCCAGGAAGGACAGCGATGCCTCTGACAGGATCAGCACGGCAATTTCCAGCGTGAACAGCACCAGAAGCGGGGACACCATATTGGGCAACAGATGGGTCGTGATGATCCGGAAATCACTGGCCCCGACGGCTCTTGCCGCGGTAATATAGGTGTTTTCCTTGTAGGTCAGCGTCAGCGACCGGGCCATGCGCGCGAAGATCATCCAGTGCAGCAGGGTGAAGATGATGATCAGGTTCACAAAGCCTGCGCCGATGACAAACAGGATGAACAAGGCGATCAGCAGCGACGGAAGCGCCAGCATGCCATCGACAGCGCGCATCAGCACGTCTTCGAGGATGCCGCGATAATATCCGGCCAGAATACCCAGCGAAATCCCCACGATGGCAGAGCATGTGGCCCCCAACAGGCCGATCAGCATGGACACGCGCGCGCCGTGCATCAGGCGGCTCAACTGGTCGCGGCCCAGTTCATCCGTGCCCAGAATGTAGAAGCTGCCATCGGCGGCACTGCTGAACGGCGGCAGTAGTCTGGCGCGCAGATTGGCCTGATCAGGCGCATATGGCGCCAGAAAATCAGCGCCGACGGCCGCGATGACAAGGGCGATCAGGAACAGTGCCGCCGCAGCGGTGATCCTGTCACGAAACAATGCGCGCAGATAATCGCCGGCAGTGATGGAGGCCGCGCGATCATAGTCGGGCTGTGTGGCCGTCGTGTCGGTGCGCGACGCCGTGACATCGCTCATGACTTGCCCTCCCGCGATGAAAGCCGGATCCGCGGGTTGATGAGCGTGTAGGCGATATCGACCAGCAGGTTCACGACCACGACCAGCGCCGCGATGACAAAGATCCCCGCCTGAACCATGGGCAGGTCGCGCCGCTGAAGCGAATCGATCAGCAACAGCCCGATCCCCGGCCATGCAAAGACAGTCTCGACCAGCATGGCCCCGGTCAGCAGGGCAGACAATTCATCACCGGTGATCGTTACGATCGGGATTGACGCATTCTTTAACGCATGCACGAAGACCACGCGATTTTCAGGCACACCCTTGGCACGCGCGGCCGACACATAGGGCTTGGACAATTCGTCCAGCATCGCGCTGCGCACGACCTGTGCGATCCGCCCCAGCGGCCGCGCCGAAAGGGTCAGCGCAGGAAGGATCAGGTGATACCAGGATCCATAGCCCCCCGTGGGCAGCCAGCCCAGCTGCACACTGACAATGATGATCAGCACAAGCCCCAGCCAGAATTGCACCACAGATACCGATGCCAGCGAAATGACGTTCACCAGATTGTCGATCCAGGACCGCGGATACATCGCCGCCAGACATCCCAGCAGGATCGCTGCGGTAAAGGCAAATCCAAGCGCTGCCCCGGCCAGCAGGAAGGTTGCAGGCAGGCGCGACAGGACCACCGGCATCACCGGAACACCTTCGGCCCGCAGCAGATCAGAGGGCAGCATGGAAAAGCCGTAGCGAAAGCTGACACCGAAATCACCGCGCAGGATGTCGGTCATGAAGGCGTAATATTGCACCCATATGGGCTGGTTCAGGCCCAGATTCTGCCGCAACTGTTCCAGGGCGGTATCAGAAGCGTTGGTGCCCAGCATGATCAGGGCAGGATCACCGATCATCCGCCCGACAACGAACACAAATGATACAAGCGCGATCAGCAGGATGACCGAGTGAACGATACGTCTGAGGATATAAGACATTGAGGAGCGTCCCTTGACAGGCGGCGCACAGCGCGCGCAAATGCGCGCGCTGCGTTCTGGAATTCGCCTATTCGCTGCGCGAAAGGTTCACAAGCTGGACCCTGTGATCCACGCCCGTCACCAGATCGTAATCGGCATCTATCAGATAGCCTCGGTCAAGGATGGCCAGCGGGATGATGGCATATTCGCCATGCAGGAAAGTGACCAGCTCCTGAAGGGCTGCGTCCCGATCCGCGCCCGACAGCGCAAGCGCTGCAAACAACTGCGCGTCGAATTCCGGGTTGCAATAGACCGATGACCGCGACGCGCCTGCCGGATCGTCAATATCGGGGCAGGCGTAGTTGCCCAGAAGGTTGACCCCGAATTCACCCGAGGCGTTCTGCTTCATATGCACCTGCATCATCGCGCGCGGGGCTTCTTCGGCATAGCCGCTGATGCGGACGCGCGGGTTGAACAGGTCCGCACTCTGGACATTGACAGTCGCATTGATGCCGACATCGTTGAGGAAGAAGCCGATGATCTCGGTCACCGATCCGATCCTCGGCGTGCCGGTGCGCCCCACCACCTCGACATTCAGCCCGTCAACATCCACCCCGTCCGCGCGGGCTTCGGCGATCAGGCTGCGTGACAGGTCAGGGTCATAGGCGTATTGTTCGAGGGTATCGACAAAGCCCAGCATGTCCGGGGTGCCAAGCTGGCCTTGCGGGACTGATGCCATGCCGATCAAATCTGCCAGCCC
Organism: Paracoccaceae bacterium; assembly: GCA_007131465.1. Taxonomy (GTDB): domain Bacteria; phylum Pseudomonadota; class Alphaproteobacteria; order Rhodobacterales; family Rhodobacteraceae; genus Roseinatronobacter. The sequence goes on along the minus strand of SLQN01000022.1, from coordinate 4,674 downwards.
CTCGTAATCTATGGAATGGAAGATCGCCTGGCGCACACGCATGTCCTGAAGGCGCGCGTCCGCATGCAGTGACTGGTCCAGCCGTCCATACAGATACGCATCCGACGGGCTGGTGATACAGTCATACCCGGCATTGTTCGCCGCGGCCTGACAGTCCTCGGGTGACGGGTTTATGGCCAGATGCGCCTCGCCCGCCCGCACCATGGATGTGCGCGCCGAGGTTTCGCTGCGGAAGACGAACCTGACCTCCTCGAACATGGGCGCGCTGACGCCGTAAACATCATCGGCTGCCAGCCCCCACCAGTCCGGATTGGCCTCTGCTTCCCAGTACTGGCCCCGCTCCCAGGTGACGAAACGGTAAGGGCCGGTGCCGATCGGCGTGTCGAAATGTGCGGCGGGGCTGTCCTCGATCTGGCGGGCCGAGGAAATGCCATTCAGCGTCAGGCGGAATTCCAGCATCGGGTCGGGTTCGCTCGACGTGACTTCAACCTCATAGTCGCCGATGGCCCGTGCGGTTATCGTGCCCGGACCGGCATATTCCTGGATCGTGAAGGAATTGCTTGGCGCCCAGACGAAGGTGATCGCGGTTGCCACCGCCTCGGCATCCATGGCGGTGCCATCATGGAAGGTGACACCCTCGCGCAGTGTCAACCGCACCGTGCTGTCATCAACCCGGTCCCAGCTGGTCGCCAGAACGCCCCGATAGGCGCCGGTCTGCGGGTCAATGTCGATCAGCGTCTCGATCACATTGCGCAAGCCGGGGGCGTTCACCTCCTTATAGGCGCCCTGCGCCGCGAGGTCCTGGGGTTCGTGATCGACCGCGACAACGAACCTGCCGCCGGACTGCGCCTGTGCAGTGGTCGCGATCAGGCCAAGTGCGATGGCACTGGTTAACAGCCGTGCCTTCCGGCCAAGATGATTGGTCATTTGCTCCTCCCAAAGCTGACAACATTCAGTTGCATCATCATCTGTAGCGCAGGTCAGATAATTTTGCAATGCCTTGCAAAAAAAAATCAATCAGCTACACTGACTGCAATTCAGGTTACATGCCCCGCGTGCGGGCACAGAACAACGGGAGGAAAGCCATGGCTGATGCCTTGATCATAGCAATCTGCGGAGAGTCGGGGGCCGGAAAGTCGACATCGACCGAGACCCTTAAAGATATTGGTTTCAAGTCCTATTCTCTATCCGGCTTCCTGCGCAAGGAGGCCGAGGAAGCGCTTGGAGTGCCGACGCGCATCCAGGTTCAGCAGCACGGCAAGACCATGCAGGAACGGCACGGGAACGCGTATTACGCGCAGCTTCTGGATCAGAACTCCGATCTTTTTTTGCAAAGCCGTGCAGTTATCGACGGATTGCGCAATGAGGATGAACTCGCCTATCTGCGCAACCGGGCCACGGAGGCAGGTGCCAGCCTGAAACTGCTGGCGCTGGTTGTGGACAGTGACACGCGCTTCCAGCGCGTGACAGGTCGCGCCAGAGCAGGCGATCCCACCGCACGGGAACAGTTCGTGGCCGATGACGCGCGCGCCAATGGCGCCGAAGGGGCGTTTCAGAACAATCAGCGGCTGATCGCACTGGCAGACCGGAAGATCGAAAACACCGGCGACATGGAAAACCTGCGCAAATCCTTGCTGACCCTTGTGAACAGCTGGACAACGGCTGAACCAGGATCGGCGCAGATCCCGCATCAGGAGGCAAGCCGGTGACATTTGATACTGACACCAGAACCGATCTGGCCCATCGCGGGCGGATTGCACAGCAGATCCTGCGCGAGGCAGGCGCACTTGCGCAGGGCTATTTCCTGAACCAGGACCGTGTCAGCGTCTCGACCAAGGGCACGCAGGACTGGGTTACCAATGTCGATGTCGAAATCGAAGCCCTGATCCGGGATCGTTTGCACGCGGCATTCCCGGGCGATGTCGTGCTGGGCGAGGAAGACGGGCAATCGGCGGGCAGCGCGCAGGACACCATGTGGATCGTGGACCCGATTGATGGCACGACCTGCTTCATGCTGGGCATCCCGCAATGGTGTGTGGTCCTGGCCTATGTTCAGCAGGCGGAACCGGTGGTCGCGGCGATTTACGATCCGATGGCCGATGACATGTATTCGGCGTTATCCGGTCAGGGCGCGCTTCTCAATGGCGCGCCGATCGCGTGTGCGCGCGCGCAGACCGTGTCCGAAGGTCTGATATCGGTGGGCGCATCCCATGCGGGCGATCCTGCCAAAAGCGCGGAATTCATGGCAGGGCTGGTTGCCGATGGGGGCATGTATCTGCGCATCGGGGCCTGCGCGCTGGGCCTGTGCTATGTGGCAAGCGGCCGGTTGCTTGCGGTCTATGAACCGCTGGTATCGCCCTGGGATGATCTTGCGGGCATGCTGATCGTGCGCGAGGCGGGCGGACGCACGAATCCCTATCCGGCAACGATCATCACCAACCAGCGCCACCCGGTGCTTGCGTCCGCGCCGTCCATATGGCCATCTGTGAAGGGCCTGATCTGACGCGGACCGCGCGGCCTTTCGCAGGCAGAAACCAGGAGGACGCACCTTCCCATGAGCGCGCAGGAAGACAGATCGAGTAACGGGCCGGCACTACGCGCCTCTGCTGCCGATGTTGCGCGCGAGGCCGGGGTTTCGGTATCGGCCGTGTCGCGCGCGTTCACACCCGGGGCGAGCGTTTCGGCAAGGATGCGTAACCGGGTTCTGGCCGCGGCCGAGAAGCTGGACTATGTGCCCAACGCCATGGCCCGCAGCCTGATGACGCAGCGCACCCATCTGGTCGGCGTGATCCTGTCCAATTTCAGCAATCCCATCTATCTGACAGTGCTGGCGCATTTCACCCGCATCCTGCAAGCGCGCGGGCTACGGGTGCTGTTGCTAAATGTCTCACCCGAGGATGATCTGGAGGCGACATCGCATATGATCATGCAATACGGCATCGATGCGCTGATCGTGTCGGCCGGGGCAATCTCGCCCCTGATCGCGGACAAATGCGCCAAGCGCAACATTCCGCTTGTGGCCTTTGCGCGCAGCCCAAGGGGCGGCAGGCTGCATGTTGTCTGTGCCGACAATATCGCAGGCGGACGCATCGCAGCGCAACAATTCATCGAAGCCGGGCATCGCAGTTTCGGCATGATCGCCGGGCCGCGCGCAGCATCAACCTCGGCCGGCCGGATCAAGGGCTTTCAGGCCGAACTGGACGAAAACGGCTTCACACTCGGCCCGATCGAATTCGCCGACAGCTACACCTATGCAAGCGGGGACGAGGCCGCACAGCGCCTGTTTGCGCAAGAACCGCGCCCGACCGCGCTGTTCTGTGCGAATGACATGCTGGCCTTCGGCGCGCTGGATCACGCTCGGCACAGGCTGGGCCTGTCTGTTCCGGGCGACATTTCCGTGATCGGGTTCGACGATACAAGCCTCGCCTCGGCGACCTCCTACAACCTGTCCACCGTGCGCCAACCACTTGAGGAGATGGTTCTCGAAGCGGTCAATATCGTCGAGCAGAAGATACTGAACGGCCAGGACAAATGGGAAAAACGGGTCTTCGCCTGCACCTATGTCGAACGCGGAACCGTGTGTGGCGTCCGCTGATGTTTGCCATCAAACCGTGGGTTCAAACACCTACCCAATGGCAGCAGCGAGCCCCTGAGCGGACGCTCACGCCCCTGAGACGCAAGGATATCGCTTGTGGCTTTGTAACGGAACCATAAACTGCTACCCTGTCGTCGTGATTGCGAAGGAGCATCAATGGGAAAAATTATCATCAGGGCAAGCCACGTTGGAACCGCGACAACCGGCGGTAGTGGGTATCTATTCCCGCCAGAAATGATGAAATGGAGATAGCAAACCGAGCAGCGCGCATAACGCAGATGCGATGAAGTCACGAAAGAGAGCTGCTGCGCAGTAAAACTCAAAAGAAGCAAACAAGGGATAAGTCTGAGGCGAACAGCATATCTGCAAATCCGAAACAGTCGCGATTAACCTAGGTAGATAAGGTCAGCCCACAATCCGGCGGTGTCAGTAAACCGTGTTGGTGCGAGGGCCTGAAGCGCGCAGCAGCCTGTGGGCGTCCAGGCAGGAGCGGTCTGCGTTGCTCCGTGCGGCGCGCCAGCGACCGTATGCTGCAAGGGTCTTTGACGCAGGCCCGTAGAAGGGCCGCATGAAGGCGCGGACCCGGCCGATCAGGGCGTTGACAGTGTGATGAGGTGGCTGCGCGGGGTGCGCTTCGTCCCCCGCCCGGCGGTGAGCGCGAAGTGGGGGATGCGCGCGTCCTTCGCGATCCGCTCGCAGGTGACGAAACCGTCCGTGCAGAGCACCGCGTCGGGCGCCATCACGGGCAGCAGGGCGAAGGAGATCGCCGCCTGGCCCGCGTCGGCGATGGCCTCGAAGGCGCGGTGGCCGGCGCGATCGGTTGCTGCGAGGAGCTTCTACTCCCAGGCCCGCCAGCCCCCCGGAGGCGGTGTCGCCGAACCGCCCCTGCGCCGATAGGCCCGCCGGCGCAGGCGCGGCGGCGCCGGGTGTTTCGCAGGGTCGCGCCGGTGCCGGACCCACTCGCGCGACCCCTTTCGGCTCTCGCGTTGGTGGGCTTCGTTGCCATCGTCGCTCGGATCGATGGCGCTCCGATGGCAACCTTCGACGATGCCGGCAAGGCTGTCGTCGGCCTCCGGCTT
>SLQN01000397.1 GCA_007131465.1 Paracoccaceae bacterium | reverse complement strand
TCGGCGCAAATCGGGCAAGCCCAAGGGCAAGAAGCCGCAGGATCGCAAGCCCGACACCCGGCACGAGGAGGCCGCGAAGCCAGCGCGCAAACCCGACCGGATCGACCCCGACAACCCGTTTGCAGCCGCTTTGATGGGTATAAAGTTCAAGGGCTGATCTGCATGCAGGACAAGCGCCCGACATTACGTCTGGACAAATGGCTCTGGCAGGCGCGCTTCGTGAAATCGCGCGCGCTGGCGGTCAAACTGATCCAGGGGGCGGGGGTAAGCGTGAACGCGACGCCGGTGGGCAAACCCGGCCACGGGGTCGGCGCAGGCGATGTGCTGACCTTTGCCCTTGGCCAGCGCGTGGTGGTGGTGCGGATTGTGGCCTTGGGAACGCGGCGCGGCCCGGCGCCGGAAGCGCGCGACTTGTATGAGGACCTGTCCCCGCCACCGCCGCCCCCGGACCTGTCGCGTCCCCGGCCTGTGGCGGGTGGGCGGCCCGACAAACAGGCGCGCCGTCGATTTGCCGCGATGCAGTCGCAGGCGCTTGATTGATCGTCGGCGCTGGATTATGTCCCTCACCGACCCCTGCACGACCATGCAGACCCGCAGACCAAGGATATCTTCATGACCTATGTGGTGATCGACAATTGCATTGCCTGTAAATACACCGATTGTGTCGAGGTCTGCCCGGTCGATTGCTTCTATGAGGGCGAGAACATGCTCGTCATCCACCCCGATGAATGCATCGATTGCGGAGTGTGCGAGCCGGAATGCCCTGCCGATGCCATCCGCCCGGATACCGAACCGGACATGGAGGTCTGGGTCGAGTTCAACCGCAAATTCTCGGTAAAGTGGCCGGTCATCATTACCCGCAAGGACCCGTTGCCCGAGGCGACCGAGCGCGATGGCGAAACCGGGAAGCTGGAAAAGTATTTCTCGGAAAACCCTGGCGAAGGCGGCTGATCGGGTGCGCGTTCGCGCAACTGTGTCGCAAATCTGTCACCTGCGTGCTTTGATTCGCCGGTATTTTGTGCTATAGAATCACGACTTGTATAAAACCGTCCCGATGCGGCAGGTCTGCCAACTGCCGAATTTAACCCACACGTAGTCAAACCTTGCGGGGGAGTTGGTCCCTCCCACGGTTTTTTTCGTGTCGGATGGGACCAGAGGGGAAAATGCGAATGTCGAAGGTCAAGAAATCCGAGTTTCGTCCGAACGAGTATGTGGTGTATCCCGCTCATGGCGTGGGGCAGATCATCTCGATTGAAGAGCAGGAAATTGCCGGTCTGAAACTGGAGCTTTTTGTCATTTCCTTCGAGAAAGAGAAGATGACCCTGCGTGTGCCTACGAACAAGGCCACTGTTGTGGGCATGCGGTCGCTGTCCTCTCCCGAGCTTGTTTCCAAGGCTTTGGCCACACTTCGGGGCAAGGCACGTGTCAAGCGCGCGATGTGGTCGCGCCGGGCGCAGGAATATGAACAGAAGATCAATTCGGGTGATCTGATGGCCATTGCCGAAGTGGTTCGCGATCTGCACCGCAGCGATGACCAGCGCGAGCAGTCCTATTCCGAGCGCCAGCTTTACGAGGCGGCGCTGGAACGCCTGACCCGCGAGGTTGCCGCCGTTGCCGGGGGCGATGAGGCCATCGCGCAAAAGCAGGTCAATGACATGCTGGTCTCGCGCGCGGCCTGACATAGGGACGTCGGCGTTGAAATGGCCCGCCCCGGCGGGCCTTTTTCATGATCGCCGTTTGGCGCAGGGGCTTGCCCATTGGCGCTGTGCTGTTCTAAACACACGCGAAAATCGCTCTCACATGCCGGAGGACATCATGGCAGGCCATTCCAAATGGGCCAATATTCAGCATCGCAAGGGCCGTCAGGATGCGGTGCGTGCAAAGCTGTTCTCGAAGCTTTCGAAGGAAATCACGGTTGCGGCCAAGATGGGTGACCCGGACCCTGACAAGAACCCGCGCTTGCGGCTGGCGGTGAAAGAAGCAAAAGCGGTCTCCATGCCCAAGGAAAATATCGAGCGCGCAATCAAGAAATCGCAGGGCGGCGATGCCGAGAATTATGACGAAATCCGCTATGAGGGCTATGGTCCGAACGGTGTGGCGCTGATTGTCGAGGCAATGACCGATAACCGCAATCGTACGGCGTCCAATGTCCGCTCGACCTTCGCGAAGAATGGCGGAAATCTGGGTGAAACCGGCTCTGTGGCCTTCATGTTCGACCGCAAGGGCCAGGTGGTCTATCCGGCCAGTGCCGGTGACCCGGATACGGTGATGCTCGCCGCAATCGATGCGGGGGCAGAAGATGTCGAGAGTTCGGAAGATGGTCATGTGATCTGGTGCAGTGACACTGATCTGGGTGGCGTCGCGGCAACTTTGGAAACCTCGCTCGGCGATGCGGACAGCACCCGGCTGGTCTGGAAACCGCAGACCACGACCGAGCTGGACCTTGATAGCGCGCGTGCGTTAATGAAACTGATTGACGCGCTGGAAGATGATGATGATGTCCAGAACGTGACAGCCAATTTCGAGGTGTCCGACGCCGTCATGGCCGAACTCTGAATCCGCTCGGGCTTTGGGACGTCAGGGGATCGGCAGGGCAGCTCGGGTCTGTTTGCGCAGGACCGCCTCGCGCCATGTGATGAACAGGACTGAGCCCATGATCACAAGCGCGCCGAGGACGACAAAGCCGTCCACGCCCTCGCCGAAGACCAACGCGCCCAAAGCGACGGCCCAGACAAGCTGCAGGAATGTCACGGGCTGGGTCACGGTGACAGGGGCTGCGGCAAAGGCGAGAGTCATGGTGTAATGTCCTGCCGTAGCGAAAGCCGCGACCCAGAACAGCCAGAGTAGCTGCGTTCCCGTGGGCGGGATCCAGACCACCCAGGCAAAAGGCGCGAGTGCCAGGGTCACTGTGATCGAGAGCATTCCCACCACCACGGCTGCACTGACCTGACCTGACATGCGCTTGGCCATGAGGTAGGAGGCCGCGAACAAAATGGCCGTTCCGATCATCGCGAAATGCCCCGGAGAGATTTCGCGCAGGCCAGGACGCAGGATGATCAGTGCGCCAAGAAACGCCACCCCTACTGCGATGATCCGTCGCATAGCCAGGCGTTCCCCCAGAAACAGTGCTGCCCCCAGAGTGATATAGATGGGCGAGAGGTAGTTCATAGCGGTAACTTCGGCCAGCGGGATCTGAGTCATCGCATAAAACCACAAGATGACACCAATCGCGTGAATGACACCGCGCAGCCCGAAAAACGACAGGCTCCGGGGCGTAAACCTGACGGCGAACAACGACCGAAGCATCGGCAACAGGAACACGAGCCCGAGCAGATACCGCAAGAAGGCAGATTGTGCCGCAGGCATGCTGTCGCCCAGGAACTTGACCAGCGCCGTCACCGCGACAAAGCACAGGCCCGTCACGCCCATCCAGAGAATGCCCCGCAACGGGCTTGGCTCGGCCTGGGTATTTATCATGTTCAGTATCTCGCACGCCTTGACCGCCGGGGCAAGTGCTCGGGGTCAGGCTGCGGCTTCGGTACGGCGCAGTTGCGCATCCACGGCCGCGGTGAATTCGGCCAGCGAGAACGGCTTGCCCAGAAATGCGGCATTGGTTATGCGCGCCTGCGCGGCAAGCCGGTTGTCTTCGGCATAGCCCGAGATAAACAGGACAGGCGTAACGGGAAACTGGTCGCGCACCTGCATGATCCAGCCCGGCCCGTCGAGCCCCGGCATGATGACGTCACTGACAAAGCAATCGGGCCGTATCTGCCGATCGGCCAGGATTTCGAGCGCGGCCTCCCCACTTTCAGCGGCTATGACGCGGTGGCCCTGCAATTCCAGCGCCCGCGCGGCAAAGGATCGCACTGGGGCTTCGTCTTCCACCAGCAGGACCAGCGCCCGCGGGCGACTTAGTGGACCCGATTGCACCACCGGGTCTTGCCGCGGAGACGGTTTGCGCTTCTCGGGCTCCTGTGCGCTGAAATACATTGAAAATGTTGTGCCCACGCCCTCTTCGCTGTCCACGAAGATATACCCGCCCGATTGTTTTACGATGCCGTAGACTGTCGAGAGCCCCAGCCCTGTTCCCTCGCCCTGGCGCTTGGTCGTGAAAAACGGGTCGAAGACCTTCAGGATTACGGATTGCGGGATTCCTGTGCCGTCATCACTGACCTTGATGACCGAATAATCGCCGGGCGGCAGCGTGACCTGATCGCGCACCAGACCGTGCGGCAAGTTGCGGGCTAGCGTTTCGATACGGATCTCCCCGCCCATCGGCAAGGCATCACGCGCATTGACCACAAGGTTCATCAGAACCTGCTCGAACTGGCGCTTGTCCGACCGGATTGGTGGCACGCCTTCACCGGGGCGCAGGGTGAGGGTGATCTTTTCCCCGACCAGCCGATTGAGCAGATGGATGACATCGGTCATGGTTTCCTGAAGGTCCAGCGTCACGAATTGCAGTGACTGTTTGCGCGACAGGGCAAGAAGCTGACGGACAAGTGATGCGGCGCGATTGGTGTTTTGCTGGATCTGCATCAGGTCGGGATAGTCGGGATCATGCCTGTCATGGCGCAAGAGCAACAGGTCGCAATGCCCTGCAATCGCCGTCAGCAGGTTGTTGAAATCATGCGCAACCCCCCCGGCAAGCTGGCCGATGGCCTGCATTTTCTGGCTTTGCGTAAATTTCGCTTCAAGAGATTTGAATTCAGTGACGTCACTGATCACGGCAACCAGCTTGCCCGCATCCTCTGCGGACGGCTGACACAGCGTCACCTTGAGGTAGGTTTCGACCGGAGCATGCGTCAGGCGCAAGACCTCGGTCGCGCGCGGGACACGGCCTGCCCCGATATCGTTTATCCATTCGATGATCGGACGCCCGAGCCCTTCGAGAAGATCGCTCAGTTCTGGGAGCGCACTGCCACGCAGTTGCAAGAGCCGCCGGGCTTCGGCATTGCAAAATCCCAGCCTTCCGTCCGTGTCGATATGCGCGAGTCCGATCGGCAGGTCTTGCAGGCTCTCGGGCGGTGGGGAGCGCGGATCCTGTTGGTCCGGCATCTGCGACGGTGGCGTCGATACGACGACCGTGATTTCATTGTCCTCGGCTGCGCCGGGCAACAGGAACCCCGTGCAGTGCGGGCCGAAATATTCTGGCGTCAAGGCAACGGGCTGGCCTGCTGGCGGCATCCCGGCGCGAAACACCTGCTTCAGCTGCGGCGATCTGCCTGCGAGCGCGCTGCGCAATCCGGGGCTGGCGTAGGACAGCGTCCCATCCGCCTGAAATTGAAGCATTCTGAAAGTCAAGCTGTCGCGCAGGTCAGTCGGATCGGGGAAAGTTATCCGCCAGAACTGGTGGTCCTGTGACAGCTGCGATACGCGATACTGGCGACCATGCCCGGCAATATCAAGCGCATGTTCTGCCTGCCCGTCACGGCGGGCGATATAATGAAGCCGCCTTGCAAAGGTTTCCGGCTCGCCATGCAGATCGGACAATGCCACCTCGATTTTTTGTCCGTTCTCACTGCCCAACCGCGTGCGCGCCGTCGCATTGCACCACAGGATTTCCCCAGAGGTGCCTGCCGTCAGCAGGCAGGCATCCGCGCTGTCGCCAAGAATCTGTTCCAGCCGCCCACGATCCCGGTTTGCGAGCCATTGTGTCAGCCAGTGCGCACTCCGCGCGCCAAGCGCAAGCAAAAGCGTGGCAAAACCCGCTGTTGCGGTCCCCAAAGCGAATGTGGTCGCATCGATCCGAAAGCTCCAGACGACAAGCCCCAGACCAGAGAGCCCGAGCACAACGGCCATTGTGGCGGGAATGCTCGACAGCCGTGCAGCCATGTCGGAGATGGAACTTGCCGGAAACTGGGGCCGCAGCATCTTGCCTCGCGAAACATCTGCTACGCACACTAAGGCTTTGCAGTTAAATTTGCGTTAATGCAGATTAAGGTCCAGTCCGACCGGATGCAATCTCTAGTTGCAAAAATAGTATCAGTTTCGCATTTCCATTACGGCCAGAAAAAAGCCGTCGCCGCCATCGCAGGGGGTGAAGTGGCGCTGGAAGGTAAGCGCCAACGCGGGGGTCCGGGCGAGAAATCCTGCGACTTGTCGTTCATTCTCAGACGCCAGCAGCGAGCAGGTCACATAGGCAAGCCGTCCGCCGGGACGCAGATAGGGCAGGGTGTCTTGCACGATCTCGGCCTGAATCGCGATCAACTGGCCGAGCCTCGCGGATGTGAGCCTCCATTTCGCATCGGGACTGCGCCGCCAACTGCCGGAGCCAGAGCAGGGCACATCGGTCAACACCAGATCAAATGTGCCTGTTGGTGCATCGGTCAAGGTTATTGCTGCGCCTGCGCGTCTGGCCCGGCGCGGCAGATCACGGAGGCGGCCCGGGTCGATGTCATGTGCCGTGACCTGCGCGCCGAGCGCGGCCAGTGCCAGCGATTTCCCACCGCCGCCTGCACAATAATCCAGCACGCGCGCGCCCTCCAACGGCGCAAGGTGCTCGATCACGGCCTGCGACGCGGCGTCCTGCAATTCGACCAAACCTGTCAGATACGCTGTGCTGGACTGGACCGCACGCGGGTTTTCGGTGACTTCGAGCGCGTGTATCGCAAGCGGGTGCGGGTGGGTTGCGATGGAATCCGTCAGCAGCATGGCCTGCGCATCGGGGCGCGATATCCGGGCCGCATTGACGCGCAAGATGACGGGTGCGCGCCCTTGCAGGGCCTGCATGACGGCGGCGAAATCAGACCCCAGGCTGTCGCCCAATTCTGGTGCCAGCCAGTCAGGGCAATCGAGCGCGACAGTCTCGGGCATCGGGGCCGGGCTGTGGCGGGCTTCGGCATCGGTGAGTGGGGCCGGGGCGTGGCGGCTGCCGGTGAATATGGTTTCCGGAGGAACATCCGCCGCGCGCAGTCCCCCCAGCACAAGCCCGCGCCCTGTTTCGGACCCGCCCAGATGGGCGAAGCTGCGTTTGCAGCGCAGTGCTGCGAAGACAAGATCACGAATCGCGGCGCGGTCGCCGGACCCGGCAAAGCGACTGGCGCGGGCCCAGCTTGTCAGCGCCTGTTCGGCGGCCGCGCCTGCCAGGATACGCTCGAGGATCTCGATGGCGGCCTGATGGCGGGCTGCGGGTGTCATTTTCGGAGTCCGGTGAGGCTAGGTCTGACAGAGCATATCATCTGGTGGCGCGACTTGGAAGCCGGG
>SLQN01000518.1 GCA_007131465.1 Paracoccaceae bacterium | reverse complement strand
GTCGTGCCGGGTCAAGGCGTCAAGCCCGTGCCGGTATCAGCGCCGGTGACCAAAGGGAGGAGGTCTGGCCACCGGTATGATCGGACCCCCCGGGAGGAGGTGAAGAGCCCGAAACTGGTTAACTGCCGTATGCAGCCTCGAAGGCAAGGCGCGTGATCATCGCGCGTGAAATGCCAAGATCATCAAGTTCGCGGGTGCTGAGATTGCTCAACTCCAGATATGTGCGCTTGTAGACCCGGCGACGTGCAAGGCGGTCGGAAATCCGGGCAAAGAGCCCCCTTAGCGCATTCTCGCTATGTGAGGTTTTCGCGGTATTTGCTACATAAGCCATCGTTACTCGATCCAACTGAAGGGCGGACACTGTGCCGCTGTTGGATCAAATGTAGCACCTTGCTGCACCTGCACAATGCTCGATGCTGCAATGCAGCTATGCGCGCGGCGCATGAAGTTCGGGTTGATTTCCGGTTTGCCTGCCTAGTGGTCAAAATTTACCGCGCGATGCTCAAAGCGGTTGCAGAAAAAATACAGGCAGGCGGTGGCATGAGATTTCACAGAAGAACCCGCAGGTTCGCGGCGATCTGCTCCATGTCGCCGCTGGCCTGTTGGGGCGGCGTGCTGAACCCCTCTGGCCCGTCATGCAAATAGGCGGCCGAGGTCACGTCATGCACATGGTGCATGGGGACGACATGCGCATGCACATGGGGCACATGAATGCCAGTGTAGAACATCGCCACACGTTCAACCTTGCGAAGCGTCTTCAGCGCCCGTGCGACTCGCTGCGCGGCATGCGTCACATGCGCGGCCAGAACAGGGGGCATGTCCTCGAACCAGACGTGATGCTCCTTCGGGATGATCAGCGTATGGCCGGGGCGGATCGGGTGCAGGTCAAGGAATGCGAGAATGTCTGCATCCTCGAACAGTTTATGGCAGGGCACATCGCCCCGGGCGATCTTGCAGAACAGACAGTCATCCATCTCGGTCCCCTTTCCGTGCGATAGCGTGACACAGACCCCGCGCTTTCGCAATTCCGGCTGCCTCCTGCCCACTTGTCACAGGCACAAAAATAGCCATGTGTCTGCCGAGGCGGCATGAAGGGCAGGCAATGACAGTGACACGCGAGAAGGTTCTGGAAGCACTTGGAGGGATTGATCTGCCGGATGGCGGCACGCTGGTGTCGCGGGATCTGGTGCGCGCCCTTGTCGTCGAGGATGGCGCCGTGCGGTTCGTCATCGAATCCGAGAGCCCGGAGATGGCACGAAAACTGGCAGCAGTGCGGCAGGCGGCGGAGGCGGCGGTAGCGGCGCTGGACGGTGTGGTTCGCGTTTCGGTCGCCCTGACCGCACATGGCCCCGCGGCCAAGCCCAAAGGCCCGCCGCCCACGCTCAAGCTTGGCCGCCATCCCACCAGCCAGCCGGACAAGCAGGCCATTCCGGGTGTCACGCATATTGTCGCTATCGGGTCGGGGAAGGGGGGCGTCGGAAAATCCACTGTCGCCTCGAACCTGGCGGTGGCGCTGGCGCGGCAAGGGGTGCGGGTCGGTCTGCTGGATGCCGATATCTATGGCCCCAGCCAGCCGCGCATGATGGGGGTGGACCGGCGTCCGGCCTCGCCCGATGGCAAGAAGATCATCCCCTTGCAGGCGCATGGGGTCACGATGATCTCGATCGGGCTGATGCTGAAACCTGACGACGCCGTGATCTGGCGCGGCCCGATGTTGATGGGGGCGTTGCAGCAACTTCTGACCCAGGTGGAATGGGGGCAGCTTGATGTGCTGATCGTCGACATGCCGCCCGGCACGGGCGATATCCAGTTGACCTTGTGTTCAAAGTTCGAAGTCCGCGGCGCGATTGTCGTGTCTACTCCGCAGGATGTGGCGCTGCTTGATGCACGCAAGGCGCTGCGGGCGTTCCAGACATTGAAGACCCCGGTACTTGGGCTGATCGAGAACATGTCCACATTCATCTGCCCCAAATGCGGGCACGAAGAACACATCTTCGGTGATGGCGGCGTGCGTCAAGAAGCGAAGAAACAGGGGCTGCCCTTCCTGGGGGACCTGCCCCTGAGCGTCGAGGTCCGGCTGGCCGGGGATGGTGGCATTCCCGTTGCAGCGACAGACAGCCCGGTGGCGCAAGCCTATCACCGGATAGCCGCAAATCTGATCGGGTCGCTCTGACACCTGCATCATGGCATGGAATCTTATGGACCTCGACGGCCTTCCGGCTATCGCTCTGGCCTCACGCCGAATCACTGCGCCGTGATTCGGCGTGATTCCGGGCTCACAGACCTGTTTTCGCGTCCTGTAGGCCCGCTGCTCGTCGTTGTTCCTGCCGAGATACGTTGCTGATCTGCAACAATGGCGCCATTGCGGAAAATCCATCGATTAGTCTTGTCAGCGTAAGTAAAGCCCCTGCAACCAGAGTCGTGAGGGTTTATCTAGGACGGTTCTTGAAGTGTTCTTACTATATGTAGATTTTTAGCGCAATGCGCCACAGAATGCTGTGGGTAAAACAGACTGCGTTGCGTCCACTCATATCCCGTCGGTTCCATCTTTTTCCTTGATGACCATAAAGTTCCATGTCATTCCAGATAGCAAGATGAACGGGCAGTTTAGGGGCAGCAAGACCCCACCGAGGCAGAGTATCATACAGGCTCCCGCTTATCTGAAACATAAAGATCCGGCGCGCTCGCGAGCAGCATCCCCTCCCCCCAAGGAGTGAGCGCCAACCGGGCCCCAGCGATGGGACAGTCGGCGGATCGAGCAGTGGCAGCAGCTCGGTCCGCCGTTTTCATTTGTGCTCTCGGGGGCGCGGGCACACAGCATGAAGGGACCGCCGCGCTGTGGCACGCAGGTTCAGAAGCACATACCACCAGAAGGTGGATGCAAAGGGCCGCGTGTCGGTTCCAGCTTCGTTTCGTCGCGTGATCGAGCTTGGCGACCCCGACTGGAAAGAGGGATTGCGCCCCAATTTCATCATCGTGTCGGGGCTGAAATACCAGCGCCGCCTGGATTGTTTCACGCTGGACGCGATGGAACTGATCGAGGATCGCATCGATATGATGCAGCCGGGGTCGAAAGAGCGCAAGGAAATGGAACTGACCTATCACGCCAATTCCATCGAGGCCCAGATAGACGAGGATGGCCGCATCATCCTGTCGCAGGCACTGCGCGACAAGCTGGAACTGATCCCCGATGAAAAGGCGCGTTTCGTGGGCCTGAACGACCATTTCCAGATCTGGAAGAATGACACTTACGAATCCGTTTACGGCATTGACGATGACGCGCTGGATGAAGGCAAGGCGGCAGATTACGACCCGCGCATCCTGCTGCCCGAAAGCCGTCCCGCGCTGCGAGAACTTTGATGCAGGACGCGCCTGACACGCCGCATATCCCTGTCCTGCTGCGCCCGATCCTGCGCCACCTTGCCCCGATCACAGGCATATGGGTTGATGGCACGCTGGGCGCAGGTGGATATGCGCGCGGACTTTTGGCCGCCGGGGCCGCGCATGTGATCGGCATTGACCGCGATCCGCTCGCGCTGGAATTGGCGCAGGGCTGGGCGCAGTCTTTTGGTGATCGGGTCACGCTGGTGGCAGGCAACTTCGCTGAACTGGACAACCATGCAGGCGGGCTTGTGGATGGGGTGGTGCTGGATCTGGGCGTGTCCTCGATGCAGCTTGATCTGGCCCATCGCGGATTTTCCTTTGCCAAGGACGGGCCGCTGGACATGCGCATGTCGCAAACAGGCCCAACGGCGGCAGATCTGGTGAACCTCTCCGATGAAGGCGTGCTTGCCGATATCCTTTATCACTATGGCGAGGAACGCGCCTCGCGCCGCATTGCCCGCGCCATTGTGCAGGCGCGGCAGGACGCCCCGATTGCCACGACCCTGCACTTGGCTGCGATTGTCAGCGCCTGCCTCCCGCGCCCGAAACCGGGCCAGAGCCACCCCGCGACGCGCAGCTTTCAGGCCTTGCGGATTGCCGTGAATGCCGAATTCGACGCGCTTGTCGCGGGTTTGGAGGCGGCAGAGCGCGCGCTGAAGCCGGGTGGCAAGCTCGCGGTCGTCAGCTTTCATTCGATGGAGGACCGCGTGGTGAAACGGTTCTTGGCGGCGCGGGCAGGGCAGGACGGCGGCGGCAGCCGTCACGCGCCCGAAGTTCAGGCCACGACCCCGCGCTTTCGCCTGATCGAGAAACGCGGCGTCAGTGCCGATGCACAAGAACTGGCGGATAATCCACGCGCACGCTCGGCCCGTCTGCGGATGGCCGAACGACTGGACGCGCCTGCCGGGCCGGTGGATCGGGGCGTGTTGGGGTTGCCGTCTCTGGCACTGGTCAAGGGAAGATAAATGCATGCGCAGTCTGCTCTATCTCTGCACCGCTCTGGCAGTCATTGCATTGGCGGCCTGGGCCTACCGTGAAAACCATCTCACGCAGCAGGCGATGAACGAACGGCGCGCGTTGGAGCGCGAGATCTCAGCCCTGTCCGAAGCCTTGAGCGTGCAGCGCGCCGAATGGGCTTATCTCAACCGCCCCGACAGGCTGCGCGAGTTGGTGGACGTGAATTTTGACCGGCTGCGCCTTGTGCCCATCACCGCCAGCCATTTTGGCGAGATCGGCCAGATCGCCTATCCCATGCCCGAATTCCGGTCGCAATTCGATGATGGGATCGAGCTGTTCGGTGCAATCGAGCAGCTATCTGACAGCCGTGACGAGGTGACACCATGATCCGCACCCCCCTGCGCCCCCTTGCGCGTGTCCTGCATGCCCGCGAGACCGGGGAAAACCCCGATCTGATCGAACGCGAGAACCGGCGTCTGCGTCTGGAAGCGCAGCGCGATCAGGCCCGGAGCCGGGCAGAGATGCGTTTGCTGGCTGTTGCGTTGCTGTTTGCCGGGGCGCTGGTCGTACTGGGCGCGCGCATGGGGCTTCTGGCCGCGACCGAGCCGATGGAGCTTGCGCGCGGCGCGCCGGAGGATATTTCCAGCGCGCGCGCCGATATTGTAGACCGGCAGGGCCGCGTTCTGGCGACGAATGTTGCAACCCACGCGCTTTATGCCGAAACGCGGCGGATGATCGAACCTGCCCGCGCGGCGCAGGAGCTGGCGCGGATCTTCCCTGACATCGACGCCGATCGCATGACCGAGCGATTCACCGATCCCAACCGCAGGTTCATCTGGCTGCGCAGTCTGCTCTCGCCCGAACAGATGCAGGCGGTGCATGACATCGGCGATCCCGGCCTGCTGTTCGCCCCGCGCGAAATGCGGCTTTATCCAAACGGCCGGATGGGGGCGCATGTCCTGGGGGGCGCAAGCTTTGGCCAGCAAGGGGTGCGCGCCGCGGAAGTGATCGGTGTGGCCGGGACGGAACTGTACTTCGAGGACCGATTGCGCGCCCCCGACATGCTGGACCAGCCCCTGCAACTGTCGCTGGACCTGACAGTGCAGGCAGCGGTGACAGAGGTGCTGGAAGGCGGCAAGCGGATGCTCAACGCCCATGGCGCGACCGCCGTGCTGATGGATGTGCAGACGGGCGAGGTGATTTCGCTGGTCTCGCTGCCCGATTTCGACCCAAATGACCGCCCGCTTCCGCCCACAGAGGGCGAACCTGCGGACAGCCCGCTGTTCAACCGCGCGGCGCAGGGGTATTATGAACTCGGGTCGGTCATGAAGGCTTTCGCGGTGGCGCAGGCGCTGGACGAGGGCACCGTCACACCCGCGACGATGATCGACACCCGGGGACCGCTGACTTGGGGGCGCTTTCGCATCCGCGATTTCCGCAACTATGGGCCAGAACTGTCGGTCAAGGACGTTATGGTCAAATCCTCGAATATCGGGACCGCCCGCATCATGCAGCCCATCGGCGCAGAGCGGCAGCAGGATTTCCTGCGCAAGATCGGGCTTCTGGACCCGATGCCGCTGGAACTGTCCGAAGCCCGTCGTGCCCGCCCCCTGCTGCCTGATCGCTGGTCGGAGCTGTCGGTGATGACGATTTCCTACGGGCATGGCATGTCGACCAGCCCGCTGGCGCTCGCTGCAGGTTATGCAACGCTTGTGAATGGCGGACGCAAGATCGCGCCGACGCTGTTGAAACAGGATCAGGTCCAGCCGGGCGCGCAGATCATCTCGCAGCGCACCTCGGATCAGATGAAGCTGATGCTGCACCAGGTTGTGCAGGAGGGCACAGCGTCTTTCGCACGCATTCCAGGCTATCCGGTGGGCGGCAAGACCGGGTCGGCCGACAAACCCGGTCCGCGCGGCGGCTATATGGATGACGCTGTTCTGGCAACATTCGCCAGCGTGTTCCCCTCGCATGCGCCGCGCTTTGCGCTGGTCGTGACGCTGGACGAGCCTGTCGATACCACCGGGCCCGAGCCGCGCCGGACCGCGGGCTGGACTGCTGTGCCGGTTTCCGCCGAAATCATCCGCCGCGTGGGCCCGCTTCTGGGGCTGCGGCCAGTGTCGCTGGATGTGGCCAATGCCCGTTTTGAACAGGGGCATTGAAGCGGGCAGGCGTTCCGGGGTAACAGGCGACACATCCGATTTGCCCGCAAGGAGTGCCTGCGCGTGATTGATCTGCCTCCCCGCCCGCTCTCTGCGCTTGGCCTCAGCCCCTCGCGCGGGGGTAATGTCACTGTCAGCGGGCTTGCGATTGACAGCCGCGAGGTGCGCGCGGGCACGCTCTTTGCGGCGCTGCCCGGATCGCGCATGCATGGGGCCGAGTTCATTCAATATGCGCTGCGCATGGGGGCAGCGGCGATCCTGACGGACCGCAACGGGGCCGAGATCGCGGCGGATGTCCTGAGCGGGACCGATGCTGCGCTGGTCCTGGCCGAAGACCCGCGCGCAGCACTTGCCGGGGCGGCGGCGCTCTGGTTCGGCGCGCAACCTGCGGCCATGGTCGCTGTGACCGGGACCAATGGCAAGACCTCGGTCGCGAGTTTCACCCGCCAGATCTGGGCGCAGCTGGGCCATGAGGCTGCCAATATCGGCACCACAGGGATCGAGGGCGCGTTTTCCGCGCCGCTCGCCCATACCACGCCCGACCCGATCACCCTGCACCGCCTGCTGGCCGAAATGGCGCAGGCAGGCGTCACCCATGCGGCGATGGAGGCATCCTCGCACGGGCTGGACCAGCGGCGGCTGGACGGGGTGCGGCTGCAGGCGGCGGCTTTCACCAATCTCAGTCAGGATCATCTGGATTATCACGCCGATCTCG
>SLQN01000175.1 GCA_007131465.1 Paracoccaceae bacterium | reverse complement strand
GGTCGAGGCCGCCAGCAGGATGCCGATCAGCACCACGCCGAGCGCCAGCCCGCCGCGAAACCGCCCGAAAAGCTGAATGAAATTCTCCATCAGCTTCTCGGTGACGCCCGAGCGTTCCAGCATCAGCCCCATGAAGATGAACATCGGCAGGGCCACGAGAATCCAGTTCGACATCTGCCCCCAGATGCGCTGGACGAAAATTCCGAAAATGCGGAAATCGGTCAGGAAGTAGGTATCCCAGCCGAACATGTCGAAGCCATAGATGGCGATGAAGCTGAAGGCGATCGACACGCCCGCCAATGCCCAGGCCACCGGAATACCGGTGAAGATGAGGGCGATGAAGGAGACCAGCATCGCGACAACGAGGATTTCGTTCGTTTCCATCCCGTATTCCCTGTGATGAAACCCGAAGCAGCGCGCCAGCACGCCTGCGACCAGTCGGTTATTTCGTGACCCGAGCTTGCGGGAAGTTGAACAGGAAGCACGTCACCCGCAAGAGCCGCGCAAAGGCTGCAAGCCCGATATAGGCGAAGGCCAGGACGATCACACTCTTGATCATCCAGCGATTGCCGAGGCCTCCGGGGGCTGATGATCGTTCACCCCTGTTATAGGACGCTTCGACAAAGGGAATCCCATAGCTGATGATCAGCCAGCACATCGGAATGATGATCACCACGATCGACAGGAACTCGATCCAGGCGCGCGCCGTCGGGCGAAAATTCGCGGCAAGGACATCAACGCGCACATGCGCGTCATGCATCAGCGCATAGCCGATGCCAAACATGAAGCCGACAGCGTAGATATGCCACTGCACTTCCTCGACCCAGACGTAGTTCACCCCGATGGCATAGCGCATGGTCACATTCACAACGATGATCAGAACCAGCGCGAACCAGATCGTGTTCAGGATGAAAGAAACAGATCCGAGCACGGTCTCGATAATGTCTGACGGCCAGGTGCGCGGAAAGTCCAGACCGTGACTGCGCGCCCCGGCATCTTCCACCTTTTCAAGGTCAATCTCGAACGGACTTTTCGGTTGGGTCATGGGACGCTTCCTCTGGCGGCAGGAGACACGGGCGCGAGCCTGTTTGCGACGTCTGACAAAAGGCCGCGCCTGGATAAGGCGCGGCCCGGTGTCGGATCAGATCGGATCAGTCCTCGATGCGGGACTGCCAGTCACGCGGCAGATAGCCCTGCTCTTTCCAGGGGCGGAGTTCGGCCTGGAAATCCATCATTGACGCATAGACCTTGCCGAACATCTCGTCCTGCTCGGACCACCGGCCAAGAACGGTTTGCGCCGCGTCATAGAATGCCGCGATCTGCTCGTCCGAGTAGGTCCGCACATTTGTGCCACGCTCTTCGAACCGCGTGATCACAGCACCCTGAAGCGCTTCGGCGCGCGCGATGGCAAAAGCATTGCCTGCCATGCAGGTGGTCTCGATCATGGCGCGGGTCTGATCTTCCAACCCGTTCCAGACATCAAGATTGACGTACAGGAACTGGTTTGTCGATGGCTGGTGCCAGCCGGGCAGATACAGGTAATCGGCCACCTGGTAGAAACCGAGTTGTTCGTCCACTGTCGGCAGCGAGAATTCGGTCCCGTCAAGGTTCCCGGTTTCCAGCGCCTGATAGAGTTCGCCACCCGGCAGCAGCGTCACCGACATCCCGAATTCGGCGAAGATTTCACCGCCCACACCCGCCGCGCGGAAGCGCAGGCCCTGCATGTCTTCGGGCGAGTTCATTTCCTGACGGAACCAGCCAGCGGTTTCAGGGCTGATCGTGCCGCACAGGACGGGGTGGACGTTATACTGGTGGAAGGTTTCTTCCAGCAATTCCTGCCCGCCATGATGGGTCATCCATGCCAGGAATTCGACGGACTCGAGGCCGAACGGCGTCGCGCCGAACAGGGCTGCGGCCGGAACGGTGCCCCACTCATAGCCCATCCAGCTATAGCCCGCGTCAATATTGCCTTCCGAGACGTTCTCGAAAATCGACAGGGCCGGGACAACGGCGCCGGGCTCGGCCACGCGCAGGTCGATATTTCCGCCCGAGACCGCCCGAAGCTGGTCAGCCACCCACGGCATCGTGTCGCCAAGTGCAGTCAGGGTCGAGGCAAAGCTCATCGGCACTTGCCAGCGGATGCGTTCCTGCGCCTGAACCGACCCTGCCACGAGGCTGGCGCTCAGCGCGGTGGTGATAAGAAGTTTGTTCATTCGTATTCCTCCGATTGTTGGACCTTGGTCTCAAGTATCCACTCTTTGAAGGTCAGAGTCGTCAAGCAGAAACGACACCTGCGCGCAAGAAAATTGCGCCGCGCGGCCATGTTCTTGCTGAAACGCTCCTCCCCCCTGAGGTGGTGGTAAAATAAACTGACCAATTTTTGCAAGGAGAATCTGCAATTTCTGCCTGCAAATTCCTGCGGGTCCGGACCTTCGCGTAAGGATTTCACCGATTTCTTGCGCTGGCAGAGGGGGTTGGGGTAATTGACCTTCCCGGGTGCACAGGGCATCCTGAACCCATGAATTTCGGCCAGCCGACACGACTGCCCCTGCCGTATGACGCCGAATCCGGGGTCGAGGCGCGCATGACCTTCCCTGATGTGACCCCGGCGCAGGCCGATCTGATCGCCGGGGCGGCCGGGTGCAGCCCCTACCTGCGCAGCCTGCTTGCAACGGAACGTGACTGGATGGCCGCCGCTTTCGCGCAGCGCCCCGAGGAGTCGCTCGCCGCGGAACTCGGCGCGCTGGAGACTGTGGCGCTGCCCGATCTTTCAAAGCGTCTGCGTGTTGCCAAGCGCCGGATCGCCCTACTGGCAGCGCTGGCCGATCTGGGCGGGATCTGGCGGCTGGATCAGGTGACGGCCGCGCTGACGGACCTTGCGGACCGGGCGACGGATGTCGCCTTGCGTGCGCTTGTTGCCGATGAGATCCGGCGCGGCAAGCTGCCGGGTGCAGCGCCAGAGGATGCCGCGTCCGGCGCAGGCATGGTGGTGCTTGCCATGGGCAAGATGGGCGCGCATGAACTGAACTATTCGTCCGATATCGACCTGATCTGCCTGTTCGACGAGACCCGCTTCACGCCGGATGACTATCACGAAGCGCGCGCGGCCTTCATTCGTGTGACCCGCAAGCTGTGCGGTCTGCTATCGGACCATACCGAGGATGGCTATGTCTTCCGCACCGATCTGCGCTTGCGCCCCGATCCGTCGGTCACGCCGGTCTGCCTGTCGATGGATGCCGCCGAGCGTTATTATGAAGGTCTTGGGCGCACATGGGAGCGCGCGGCCTTCATCAAGGCGCGCGCCTGCGCCGGGGACCTGCAGGCCGGTGCAAGGTTTCTGGAAACCCTGCGCCCCTTCGTCTGGCGCAGGCATCTGGATTTCGCCGCGATTCAGGACGCCTATGACATGCGCCTCAAGATCAAGGCCCACAAGGGGCTGGGCGGTGTCCTGTCGCTGGACGGGCATGACATCAAGCTGGGGCAGGGCGGCATCCGCGAGATCGAGTTCTTCACCCAGACCCGGCAGTTGATCGCAGGCGGGCGCGACCCCGACCTGCGCAGCCCCCGCACCGTCGAAGGGCTGAGGGCACTTGCCTCTAAAGGCTGGATTCCACAGGATGTGGCCGAGACGTTGATCGCCCACTATGTCGAACATCGCGAGATCGAGCATCGGTTGCAGATGGTGCAGGATGCCCAGACCCAGAAGCTGCCAAACAGCGCTGCCGGGTTCGACCGCATCGCCCGGTTTGTGGGCGAGGCCGATACATCGGCCTTCCGGTCCCGGCTGGAGGCGCGGTTGCGCGATGTGGCCGACCTGACCGAAGGCTTTTTCGCTGCGGATACGCCGACAGCAGAAGAACCGGAGTTGTCCGACGCCGCGCTTGATCTGGTCGCGGGCTGGCACAGCTATGCAGCGCTGCGCTCTGGTCGGGCCAAGGAAATCTTCAAGCGCCTGCGTCCGGTGATCTTGTCGAAATTGCAGGACGCAGCCGACCCCGAGGCCGCGCTGGTGCAGTTCGACCGCTTCCTGGGTGGGCTGCCTGCGGGTGTGCAGCTTTTCTCCCTGTTCGAGGCCAACCCGCAGCTTGTCGATCTGATCGTCGATATCTGCGCAACTGCGCCGCGGCTTGCGGCCTATCTGTCGCGCAACGCGGGTGTCTTCGATGCTGTGATCGGCGGCGGGTTCTTTGCGCCCTGGCCGGGAACAGGGGTATTGCAGCGCGAGCTTGCCGACAGGCTGGCCAGTCTCGACGACTATGAGCGCCAGCTTGATGCGGCCCGCATCTGGGCGCGGGAATGGCATTTCCGGATTGGCGTTCACCATCTGCGCGGTCTGATCGACGCGTTCGAAGCCGGGGCCGAATACGCGTCCCTTGCCGAAGCGGCGCTTGGCGCGCTCTGGCCAGTGGTGCAGGCGGAATTCGCCCGCAAGCATGGTGCGCCGCCGGGGCAGGGGGCGGTGGTGTTGGGGATGGGCTCGCTGGGGGCGGGGCGGTTGAATGCGGCCTCGGATCTGGACCTGATCGTGATCTATGATGCCGAGATCAGCACCAGTTCGGATGGCCCGCGCCCGCTGGATGCACGCAGCTATTATGCGCGGCTGACCAAGGCGTTCCTGACGGCCATTTCCGCCCCGACGGCCGAAGGGCGGCTTTATGAAGTCGACATGCGCCTGCGTCCTTCGGGGCGGCAAGGGCCGGTGGCGACCAGTCTGGCGGCCTTTGAAACCTACCAGCAGACCGAGGCCTGGACATGGGAGCATCTGGCGCTGACCCGCGCGCGCCGCGTTGCCGGGGCGGTCAGCCTGGGCGCGCAGGTCGAAGCCCTGCGCCGCAGCCTTCTGAGCGATCTCTCGGCCCGCGCGGAGATCGCGCAGGATGTGGCAGCGATGCGGGCACGGCTGGCCGAGGCGAAACCCGCACATGGCCTGTGGGATGCCAAGGCCGGACCTGGGCGGCTGATGGAGATCGAATTGATCGCCCAGTTCTGCGCCCTGAAAGCTGGCCATCCCGCCCGCCGCGTAGAGGCGCAACTTCATGCAGGCACAAAGGCCGGGCTTATTGCACCAGAGGTCGAATCGGATCTGTTGCGGGCCTACCGGGTCTGCTGGACATTGCAGGCCACGGGGCGGCTGCTGGCCGACAAGATTTCGGATATCGCGGATCTTGGCCCCGGCGGGCAGAAGTTTATCTTGTCCTCGGCAGGGGCACAGACACCCGAAGACCTTGCAAAGACCCTGCGCGCGACCTGTGCGCAGGCGGCGCAGACCATCACCGCCATTCTGGCACAGGACGCGGCCTTGGCCGGGAAGGACTTGAATGCAGACCATCCATGACCCCAAGGGTCTGATCCGTGAAAGCTACCGCATCGACGGTATCAGCGACGGAGAATGCCGCTCTATCCTGATCGACTGGGCGCTCAGCCTGCCCGCCGAGACCGACCAGCGCGCGGCGCTGGAAGGCCTGCTGGCCCATTACGGTGCACAGGCCACCGATCATCCGATGACGGTGCTGTTGCGACAGGGGCTTGATGCGCCTCGCGCCCGGCGCGGGCGCAGGCGGCGTGACGCATGATGCAGGCCGATGCAGAACTCGATGCCATCGGGCTCTTGTGCCCGCTGCCTGTGCTGAAGGCGCGCAAGCGGCTGAAGTCCATGACGGCGGGGCAGGTGCTGTGCGTGCTGGCCAGCGATCCGGCGGCTGTTGTCGATATCCCGCATTTCTGCACGCAATCCGGCCACACGTTGCTTGGGGTCGAGGAACGCGAAACAGCTGCGGCTTATTTCATCCGTCACGCCTGATCCTGGCTCACGCTTTCGCGGCCAGCGCGGTTTCCAGATCGCCATAACCGGTAAACCGCCGTTCATAGCGCAGCCCTAGGCGTGCAGCACAGTCGCGGGCCTTCGCATCAAGGCCCGGGTCATCGGTCTGGGCCTGATAGATCAGCCGGGTGTAATTGCCAAACATCATCGGAATCAACTCGGGATGGCGGTCAAAGCCCATCGGTTTCCAGACAAAGGCGTCGAATTGCCGGACCAGAAAATCGGTCAGGTAAAACGCGGTCATCTCGTCCTCGGCCTTGGCGGCGAAGGCCTCGACCCCCTCGAAAAACGCATAGCAATGCGGCCCGGCGACCATTTCGACGCCCAAGGCCTTGCAGCGCGCCTGCAGCAGCCCGCCCGTGCCGCAATCGGCATAGACCACGAAGATGGTATCATAGGCGTCGCGATGCTCCTCCACCGCACGCTCCACTGCATCGGGGATGCGGTCGGGCCAGAGGTGCAGGTTGGCGGGCAGGCACAACAGGTCCATGTGGTCCCAGCGATTCGCGGCCTTGAGCGCAAGGATCTCACGCGCCAGCGCTCCGCAGGCCAGAAGCAGGATCGACCCGCGCCCGGCAGGCGCAAGGCCTTCTTCGGTCAGACTCTGGTCATCGGCGTGCATCTTGCTTCTCGCGCATCTTGGCGGCATTCCACAGGGCGTCCATTTCGTCCAGCGTACTCTCCTCGGGGCGGCGGTTCTCTTGCGCCAGCGCCGCCTCGATGGCGCGGAAGCGGCGGGTGAATTTCGCATTGGCCGCACGCAGCGCGGCTTCGGGGTCGATGTCCAGATGCCGCGCCAGATTGGCCATCACGAACAGCAGATCGCCCAGTTCCTCGGCCTGTTCCGCTGGTCCCATCTTGTCGCGCGCCTCCACCAGTTCGCGCGCTTCCTCCACGATCTTGTCAAGCACAAGGGAAACATCCGGCCAGTCGAACCCCACCCGCGCCGCGCGTTTTTGCAGCTTCACCGCCCGCATCAGCGCAGGCAGTCCCAGTGCCACATCGTCCAGCACGCCGCCCTTGTTGCGCGCGGCCCGCTCCTGCGCCTTGATCTTTTCCCAGTCCTGCACCTGATCCTCGGCGCTCTTGTCGCGGCTTTCATCGCCGAAAACATGCGGATGGCGCGCCACCATCTTGTCGCTGATGGCGCGGGTGACGCTGGACAGGTCGAAATGCCCCGCTTCCTCGGCGATTTGCGCGTGATAGACAACCTGCAACAAGAGATCCCCCAATTCGCCTTCCAGCGCGGGCCAGTCGGCTTGCGTGATGGCGTCCTCGACCTCATAGGCTTCCTCAATCGTGTAGGGCGCGATCGAGGCGAAATCCTGTTCGATATCCCAGGGGCAGCCGGTGTCGGGATCACGCAACGCGCGCATGATGGCACGCAGGCGCGAGACCGAGCCATTGGCGGC
>SLQN01000193.1 GCA_007131465.1 Paracoccaceae bacterium | reverse complement strand
TGGAATACAGGCCGGGTGTTCTTCGACGAACGTGAAATCTATGCCTTCGACCTGCTGGCTGAGGACGGCCACAAGCGCCCCGCCTTCATCAACCTGCAACAATATCATCTGGAGAAATTCCTGTTCGACCGGGTTCAGGCGCTGGCGGCAGAGGGCAAGGCGATCGAGATCAGGGGCCGCAACCGGGTCGAGGCGATTGGCGCGCACCCCGACCATGTCCGGCTGGAAATCGTCACCCCCGAAGGCCCGTATGAACTGCGGGCCGACTGGCTGATCGCCTGCGACGGGGCCAATTCGCCTGCGCGGCGCATGATGGGGCTGGATTTCGTGGGCCGCGTCTTTGAAGACAACTTCCTGATTGCAGATGTGGTCATGCAGGCCGATTTCCCGACCGAGCGCTGGTTCTGGTTTGACCCGCCCTTCAACCGGGGCCAGTCCGCGCTGCTCCATCGCCAGCCCGACAATGTCTGGCGCATCGATCTGCAACTGGGCTGGGATATCGACCGCGAGGCCGAAAAGCGCCCCGAGCGCGTGATCCCCCGCCTGAAGGCGATGCTGGGCGAAGATGTGGACTTCGATCTGGAATGGGTGTCAATCTATACGTTTCAATGCCGCAGAATGGCGCGCTTTCGCCATGGCCGCGTGATCTTTGCGGGCGATGCCGCGCATCAGGTCTCGCCCTTTGGCGCGCGCGGGGCCAATTCGGGGGTGCAGGATGTGGATAACCTGTGCTGGAAACTGGCGCTGGTGCTGAACGGGCAGGCGTCGGAGCGGCTGCTGGACAGCTATGACTGGGAACGCGTCTATGGCGCGGATGAAAATATCATCAACTCCACCCGCGCGACCGATTTCATCACGCCGAAATCCGAAATCAGCCAGGTGTTTCGCAATGCAGTCCTCGACCTAGCCGCGCGGCATGAATTTGCCCGGCCACTGGTCAATTCGGGGCGGCTCTCCGTGCCCAGCATCTATGATGACGGCCCGTTGAACACCGATGACACAACCGGCCTGCCCGCACGCACGCGTCCCGGAGCGCCCTTGCCCGATGCCCCGTTGGCGCAGGGCTGGCTGCTGGATGCACTGGCCCCGGGCTTCACGCTGCTGGCCATCGACACGCCCTGCCCCGAGGGTTTCGCGCCACCGGGGCCGCCGCTGGGCTGTCTGTCCGTCAGCGCGAAGGATAACCCGG
Source organism: Paracoccaceae bacterium (assembly GCA_007131465.1). Taxonomy (GTDB): domain Bacteria; phylum Pseudomonadota; class Alphaproteobacteria; order Rhodobacterales; family Rhodobacteraceae; genus Roseinatronobacter. The sequence continues at coordinate 6,045 of SLQN01000193.1, read as the reverse complement.
TTCTGGCCGCGCGCTACCTTGGCCGCGGATCGCAGGCGGTCTATCTGGTCCGGCCTGACCAGCATGTGGCGGCGCGCTGGGCAGCGTTCGACCCGGATGCCATCGCGCAGGCGCTTTCGCGCGCCGTGGCCCAGAAGTGAGGAAAACCAGATGTCGGATCTGAACCTGAAATCCAACCTGCCGGACCCGGACGGGTTCTATGCCCAGCTTCTGGCCGCACATGACGGGCTGTCCAAGGCGCAAAGCGACGCGCTCAATGCGCGGCTGATTCTAATCCTTGCCAATCATCTGGGAGATGAACAGGTGCTGGCGCAGGCGCTGCAGGCCGCCTCTGACTCGGCAAGCGCGCCTGCATAGACCCTGTCGCAAGACCGGCGGGTTTGCGCCACATTTCTTCCATGTTCGCATGGCATATCCCAGTCCGTCCGCGGCGGCGCGGGCAGTCATGCGGCAAGGTGCAGGCACGTCTGCGCTCATCGCCGCCAGAGGATTCGGGCACAGGACATGATGCTGGACAGAATCACCACGCCAGAGATCACCTTCCCGCTGTTTGGCGAGCGGGTTGCGACCGGCTGGGCCGACCCCTGCGCCCCCATGCCCCGCCTGATCGGGGATGAAGTGCTGGCGCTGGAACAGGCGAAGGCGGCTTACGCCCGGAAGTTCGGCGCAGGCCGCAGCGCCGCCCGCGCCGCGATGGAACAGCTTGGTCATGTGCCGCGCCCGGTGCTGCAGGGCGACCGGGGCGCGCCGGTCTGGCCGCAGGGTCTGGCCGGGTCCATCAGCCATGCGCCGCGGGATACGCTGGCGGCCGTTACCGATGATCCGGAAATCCGGGCGCTGGGTCTGAAGATCACCCCGGCCCGCGCGCTTGAATCTGCCTGCTGGCCGGAAATCTGCACGATTCGTGAAATGCGCTGGCTGGCCAGTCTGGGACCATCGCAGCGCGGACATTTCGCGCGCCTGCTGGAATGCCTCAAACTGGCGGTCTTCAAGGCGCATTCCCAGATCAGCCCGAAACCGCTGAACTGGCACGAGATCGAGTTGAAGGTCGATCTAGGTGCCAGCCGTTTTGAAACCAGCCTGCCGACCCGGAGCCGGGACTATGACTGCCTTCGAGGACGTTTCATCCTGCTGTCCGACGGGTTCGTCGCCGGGGTTGAATGGCGTTGATTCGGTCAGTTCCGGGAACAGTGCCGCCACCTGCTGCGAATTCCGTCAGATCAGCCCGTCTAGGGCTTGTGGCGGGACGACGCGCACCCGCAAGACCTGCGCCGCGCTGTGGGCGGGCTGAGACAAAACGCCCGCGCAACCAGAAAAACATGGGCAGAAGGCCACGCAATCTGGTAATCTTTTCAGATTATCTTCCACAAGGCAGAGATGCTGGCCAGCAGGACAGATCGGGGGCGAACCTCGGCGGTGACAAGGCTGCGACCGGTTTTACAGGACAAAGCAACCTCGAGAGGGCTTCATGAAACAGATCATACTCGCTGCAACACTGGCTGTGTTGGTGATGCCACTTGTGCCGGTCAGCGCCAGCGCCGGGCCGATCGAAGGTGCCTGCCTGCGCCTGGATCGCGCGCAGGCGACGCGCGCCATGTGCCGGTGTATCGATTCGGTCGCAAGCCAGACCCTGACCCGCGCCGAACAGCGGCGTGCCGCCGCGTTCTTCCGCGACCCGCAACTGGCGCAGGATGTTCGGATGTCGCGCAGTGCGGCCGACAATGCCTTCTGGACGCGCTATCGCGCCTTCGGGGATGCGGCGGAACGAAGCTGCGCCGGGCGCTGAGTGGCGTCAACATAGCATCAAGACTGGGGCTCTGTCGTCAGCCTCGGTGCTTTTCTGCGCTGCGATCAGATGCGCCGTCGATGATGTCTTCGATCAGCGCCTCGGCGCAGGCTTCGATCAGCGTCAGGACGTCGTCGAATACCCCTGTCATATAAGGATCCGGGATCTCCGTTTCCGACGGCTCGGCCAGAGCGCGGAACAGGCGCACAGGGGTAGGGCTGCCATCCGGGCGCTGCGTCTCGATGGTGCGCAGGTTTCTGCGATCCATCGCAAGGATCAGGTCGAACTTCGTGAAATCCTCGGGCCTGAACTGGCGCGCGCGCAGGTCCGACAGGTCATAGCCGCGCGCGCGGGCCGCGCGCATAGCACGCGCATCCGGGGGCTGGCCGATATGCCAGTCGCCGGTTCCGGCACAATCGGTCACCACCTCCAGCCCTGCGGCCTGCGCCTTGGCGCGAAACACCCCATGCGCGCTGGGCGAGCGGCAGATATTGCCAAGACAGACGAACAGGATGCGCGGAGGGCCAGAGGGCTGGGTCATGGTGAACGGGGCCGCCTGCGCGGCCCCTTTCCCTCAGTCATGCGAATGGCCGTGGCCGTGGCCATGCCCGTGATCCGGCATGCGCTCCAGATCCACGGGGATGACAACCTCCGCCTCGGCCCCGTCTTCGAACAGCAATGTCACGACGACCTCATCGCCCTGTGCCAACCCACGGGTCAGGCCCAGAAACATCAGGTGGTCGCCCCCGCGCGCCAGTTCATGCGCGCCCCCGGCCGGGATGGCAAAGCCGTCCTCCACCTCCAACATGCGCATGACCCCGGCATCATCCTCGATATGGGTGTGCAATTCCACCCGCGCGGCTGCATCGGATCGCGCGCCGACAAGGCGGCAATCGGCATGGCCATGATTGGCAAGCGTCATGAAGGCCGCGCCCGATTGCGACATCATGGTCGAGGCGCGTGCATAGGGGTCGACGACATCAAGGCCGTCACAGGCCAGCGCGGAATGCGCATTCAGCGCGAAACTCGCCGCCACACAGGCCGGCAGGACTAAAGTTTTCATTTCGGGTATTTCCTTGTCTTGTCTGGAAGGGTCGGGCTCATCTCAGACAAGGGCGGGCGGGGCACGGCTGTCATGCCAGACCCCGGCACAAGACCCGGCCACCAGGGCACGGCGCGCCGCGAGACGCAGAATACTGGCCGAAAGCGGCGCGGGGGACATTTCGCCGCCACCTGCGAGATGCGCGGCAACGCCCAGCACGCAATCGGGGCAAGGCAGGATCGGCTCAACCGGGTTGCCGTCGGCATCCACCGTGATCCGCGCAAAGCCATCGCCGGTGCAGATAACCATGGTCTGTGCAGCATGGGCCGCATGACGTGCCTGCGCCTGCGTCACGCTGAAAAGCGCCACGGCCAGCAACGAAAGAAAGAACACCGATTTGCGCAGCAGATCACTCATGCCCGATTGTCTGGCCACTGGAACGCGGGGCGCAAGGCCTTTGCCCGAATAGCCCCTTGATTGCGGCAATATGCGCCGGGCTGGCGGATGCTGCATCAAGGCACAGCGCCCGCGCCGCGTCCATCAGGCCATCCGGCGGCGCGATTTGGTCCACCAACCCCCAGTCGCAGGCCTCCGGGGCGCCTATCCGCGCCCCGGCCAGCAGGATCATGCTCGCCCGCGAACGCCCGACCAGCGCGGCCAACCGCGCCGGGTCTGACGGTTGCGGCAGAAAGCCCAGTTTCATCACCGGATAGAAAAACTGCGCCTGCGGCACGCATAACCGCAGGTCGCAGGCCAGCGCCATGCCGAAGGCACCGCCCGCCAGCGTGCCGTTCAGCGCGGCGATTGTCAGATATGGGGCCGCCGCAAGCCGCCCCGACAGGTCTTCCCACAAGGGCGACGTCGCCAGCCCGGCGCGGGCCTCGTCCAGATCGGCCCCGGCGCTGAACACGCGGCCCGCGCCTGTCACGATCAGTGCGCGTGCTTCGGCGCGTGTGGCGTGATCGACGGCCTCGCACAGCGCGTCCAGCATCGCAGCGGTCAGGGAATTGGCCTTCTCAGACCGGTTGAGCGTCACTGTCCAGATGTCGCCCGCCTCTGCGACCTCTATCATGCGCCAAGCCCCATCCGCCGACGCACCCCTTCATCGCGCAGGGACACCTCGCGCCCGATGTAGTCATCCGCATCCGGGGTGCACATCCACAACAACGCCTGCGCGGGCCATTCGGGCGGCACATGCGCAGACCAGTCCAGCCTGCTGACCGCATTCAGACCGCTGGCGCGGATCGTGCGCTGCATGTTGGTGGCAACAGTGCCGGGCGACAGGCTCATGACCCGCACACCGCGCCCGCGGGCCTCGATATCAGCCACACGGGTCAGCATCCAGGCGCCCGCCTTGGAGCTGCAATACGCCCCCCAGCCTTCCAGCGGATTATGCGCCGCACCGGACCCGACTGTGATGATTGTGCCCGCCCTCTGCGCCTGCATCACCGGCAGTGCCGCGCGCAACCCGTGCAAAACCCCCTTGAGGTTGATGTCGATCAGCATGCCGAACTCTGCCGGGTCCACCTCTGCCAGCGGCGCGATGGGGTCAATCACGCCTGCATTGTTGATCAGAACATCCAGCCGCCCGAATTCGGTCTGCATCTGCGCGACAGCCGCCGCGACCGCGGCATACTCGGCCACATCGCAGGCGATGGCCCGCGCACCGGTTTCCTGCGCCAGAGCATCCAGCGCATCGGTGCTGCGCGCAGCGATGCCCAGTTTCGCGCCCGCGCGGGCGAAGGCGTGTGCAGCCTCGGCCCCGATCCCGCGGCTTGCACCCGTGATCAGCACGACCTTGCCCGCAAGACTGCCAGTGTCAAACCCCATTCCGGTCCCTCCTCAGTAATCGCGCTCGAAAAACAGGCCGACACTCGCGCGACCTTGATTGTCCACCCGGCCCCGCGCGGTCAACGAGGGCGACAAGTCGATATTGATCGACACCTCGCTCTTGCCCTCGGGGCTGACCTCGACATCGGTATATATCTGCTCGGTCAGGTACCGGCCCAGCCGGATCGAGGTTTCGCCGTCCTCATCCGTGCGCACATCCAGATCGTCCAGCCCGATATTGCGCCGCAGCCTCTCCATCAGTCCTTCGCTGCGGCCCGTCAATGTGGCCAGCGATGACGCAAGCTGCGCGGCCTGAAACAGCGAAAGCGTTTCAAACCCGCGCCCGAACAGCAGAAGCGACACGACTTCTTCCTCGGGCAGCGGCGGGATCGATTCAAACCGGATCTCGGGCGCATCGGCCCGCCCTTCCAGAATGATCTGCGCCGTCACGCCATCCCGATCAGTCGAGGCGACCAGCCGCACGAAAGGCACGAAATCCCCCTGAAGGCTGGCAAAACCCTCGTTCAGGGTGAAGCGATTGCCCAGCAGGTCCAGCCGCCCCCGGATCAGCCCGAATTGCCCGATGGGAATGACATCCGCCGTGGTCCCGGACAGCCGTAGCGACCCGCCCAGTTCGGCATCCAGCCCCCGCCCGCGAATGAAGATGCGGTTGGGCGCGTCGATGCCGATATCCAGCGTCGAGGGAAACTGCACCCGGCCATGGGTCTGCCCGGTCCGGATACCGGCGCGGCTGCGCGTGGTCTGCGCGGCACCGCTGTCGCCCCTATGGCGGATATTCGGCGGGATATAGCCGCGCCGCGCCAGCCCGACACGCGGGATACGCAGTTCCGTCCGCTCCAGCGTCAGGTCACCCGCAATCGTGGGTCCACGGGTCAGAACGCCGGTGATGGCCACCTGCCCCGACACTTCGGTCTCGAACAGCTGCGGGTCGATGATGGTCAGTTGTGACAGCGTCGCGCGCAGATTGCCGGTGACAGCGGGCGCAAGCGCGATCTCGCCATCCAGCCCGATGCTGCCGCCACTGGCCGACTGGCCGCGCATGTCCACCCGGATGTTCCCGCCTGTGATCTGCGCTTGCGCCGTGACATCGGTCAGGCGGATATTTTGCGCAGGCACGACCACTGTAACCCCCGAAAAGTCCGCTCGCCCGTTCAGCGAGGACAGCGCCAGCGGCCCGTTCAGCGTCAGGTCGAACTGCGCCGGTCCCTGGATCGAACGCGGCTCGATCCGCGGGTTGATCAACGCCAGATCGGTGCTGCCCTGCACGCGCAGATCGGCCTGCAAGGCCTCTGAAATGCTGCCAGATACACGCGCTGCCGCCCCGGCAGGCCCGGTCAGCGCCAGATCCAGCGCATAGGCGCTGCCG
>SLQN01000133.1 GCA_007131465.1 Paracoccaceae bacterium | reverse complement strand
TCAGGCTTTGGCGTCCAGAGGACGGTAATTGGTCTTTTCCGCGATCCGCGCGGACTTGCCCCGACGGTCGCGCAGGTAATAGAGCTTCGCGCGGCGCACACGGCCACGGCGCACAACCTCGATGCTGTCGATATTTGTTGAATAGAGCGGGAACACACGTTCCACCCCTTCGCCGAAAGAGATCTTGCGCACGGTGAAAGACGCACCAATGCCCGCGCCGCCCTTGCGGCCGATGCACACGCCCTCAAAATTCTGCACGCGCGAGCGTGTTCCCTCGGTCACCTTGTAGCCGACACGGATGGTATCGCCTGCCTTGAAATCGGGAATGTCCTTGCCAAGCGTCGCGATCTGCTCGGCTTCTATCTGTGCGATCAGGTTCATCGCATGTCCTTTCTTGCGCGCAGTTTGCCTACGCAGATGATGCTGGTCCATAGCTCTGGTCTTCGACCGGGTCCGCCATTCGCGCCCGCCAGAGGTGGCCCATGCTTCTTGTCATGTCATTCCGATGCCGTTCCCTGCCGAAGCTGTCAGGTGGCAGATGATGCGCTGGCCCGGACGCCAGCGCCATCGTCGGATTGCGATCCCATACGGCGACGGACGGGCTGCGTCAAGCCCGACTGTCGTGCATGCGGTGTCTGGCCTCAGGCCAGTGCGGCCTTTGCCTTCGCGACGATCTGGCCAAAGGCATCGGGTTCGTGCACGGCCAGATCGGCCAGAACCTTGCGGTCCACTTCGATACCGGCAAGCCCCAGCGCGTTGATGAAGCGCGAATAGGTCAGCGTCGGGTCGATCTCGCGCACGGCGGCGTTGATGCGCTGAATCCAGAGCGCGCGGAAATTGCGCTTGCGCACCTTGCGGTCGCGCGTGGCATACTGGTTGGCCTTGTCCACGGCCTGCGTGGCTGTGCGGAAGTTGCGCGAACGTGCGCCATAATAGCCCTTCGCGGCCTTGATGACCTTGCGGTGGCGGGCGTGGGTAACAGTTCCTGATTTAACGCGTGACATGACAGCGGCTCCTTAGCGGTCGTAGGGCATGTATTTCTTGACGATGCGCGAATCCTGATCCGAAAGGATCGTGGTTCCACGCGCGTCACGGATGAACTTCTTGGTCCGCTTGATCATGCCGTGGCGTTTGCCGGCCTGACCTGCCTTGACCTTGCCGCTGGCCGTCATTGAAAAGCGCTTCTTCGCGCCCGATTTCGTCTTCATCTTGGGCATTTCCATCTCCTGTCAGGTGAGGGTTGGAAAATGCGACTCGGCATGCCACTCGGCCGGACGCATTCGGTTTCGAGCGCGCCGGATACCGCAGATCCCCTGGCGGCGCAAGGGCGTCGGCTAATATATGGTCATGATCTGCGCGATGACATGGGTGACCATGACCGGTATCTCCGAGAGCGGAAACACCCCTTCGGGGCGGTCATAGGCGACAAAGCCGATCAGCGCCGCGCCGATGACGGCAAGCGCCAACGCGAGCGTGGGGCGATGGCTGCGTGCCCAGGCGCTGACACCGCTGACAAAGGCCAGCGGCAGCAGGAACACGCCAAACAGGAAGATCGTCGCGTGATCCATCATTCCCCCGCGTGCTGCCTGTTCAAGCCTACTCCGGCTCGCCGCGCATGATCAAGTGTTCCGCGCAGGGGGCGACACGCAGGATGTTGGTCGTGCCGGGGCGGTTGAAGGGAATGCCAGCGGTAACAAGGATCTGGTCGGACTGGGTCGCAAAGCCGTATTTCAGCGCAACCCGGATCGCGCTGATCACAGCCCGTTTGAAGCGTTCGACATCGCCTGTGACGGTTTCGCAATGCACCCCCCAGACCAAAGCCAGCCTGCGCGCGACATGCAGCACCGGGGTGATCGCGATGATCGGCACATGCGGCCTTTCGCGCGCGACCAGATTGGCTGTCGTGCCGGATTCGGTGAAACAGCAGATCGCGGCGATATCGGTCTTTTCGGCCAGTTCGCGGGCGGCGGCAACAATGCCGTCGGCGATGGTGTGATGCGCGACCCGGCGCGAACTGTCGATGATCTCGATATAGGTGGGGTCGCTTTCCACTTCGATGGCGACATTGTTCATCGTGGCGACCGCTTCGACCGGGTATTGCCCGGCCGCCGATTCCGCCGAAAGCATGATGGCATCGGCGCCCTCATAGATGGCCGTGGCCACGTCGGACACTTCGGCGCGTGTCGGCATCGGGCTTTCGATCATCGATTCCAGCATCTGGGTGGCCACGATCACCGGCTTGGCGGCTGCCCTTGCGCGCCGCACAAGGCGTTTCTGGATCGGGGGGACGTTCTGCACCGGCAGTTCCACCCCCAGATCGCCGCGCGCGACCATGATCCCGTCGGACACGGCCAGAATTTCGTCAAACGCCTTGACGCCCGCCGGTTTCTCGATCTTCGACAGGATCGCGGCACGGCCTTTTGCGAGGTCGCGCGCCTCTGTCACATCCGAGGCCCGCTGCACGAAAGACAGCGCCAGCCAGTCCACCCCAAGCTCGCAGACGAATTCCAGATCCTTGCGGTCCTTGTCCGACAGCGCCGCCAAGGGCAGCACGACATCGGGCACGTTCACGCCCTTGCGGTTGGAAATCGTGCCCCCCACAAGCACCGTGCAATCGGCGGAGTCCGGGGTACAAGCCTCGACACGCAGGCGGATCTTGCCGTCATTGACCAGCAGGTTGGAGCCCGGTTCAAGCGCCTTGAAGATCTCGGGATGGGGCAGGCTGACGCGCGTGGCATCGCCCGGCGCATCGTCAAGGTCCAGCCGGAACGCCTGTCCTTCGACCAGATCAAGCGAGTCCTCGACAAAGGTTCCGACCCGCAGTTTCGGCCCCTGAAGATCGGCCAGAATGGCGATGGGGCGGCCAAGGTCCGTCTCGATCTGGCGGATGATGGCGTGGCGCGCGGCGATTTCCGCATGGCTGCCGTGGCTCATGTTCAGGCGGAACACATCGGCGCCGGCCTCGAACAGGGCGCGGATCATCTCGTAGCTGGAAGACGACGGGCCGAGGGTGGCCACGATCTTGATCATGCGGTGGCGGCGCAGGGGGGAAGTCATGTTAAGTCCTTTTCCGGGCGTGGCAGCCTGCCTTGGCACGCTGAGGTATGATGCTTGTGTATGACAGGAGATCGGCAAACCGAAATCGTTAGCGCAAACATCTATCAGGTCCCTGCCGCTTTGCAAGTCCGCTGCGCCTTGACGCGCGGCGCGGGCAGGGCCACCTTGTCATTCAGCACCCTAGGGAGAGGCCGATGGATACGCAAACCCGCACCGAACTGGAAGCCGCAGCCTTCCGCGCGCTGCTGGCGCATCTGGACAAGCGCCGCGACGTGCAGAATATCGACATGATGAACCTGACCGGGTTCTGCCGCAACTGCCTGTCGCGCTGGTATCAGGAAGCCGCCAACGCGCGCGGCATCGAGATGGACAAGGACGCGGCGCGCGAAATCGTCTATGGGATGCCCTATGCCGAATGGCGCGACAAGTTCCAGACCGAGGCCGGGGCCGACACACAGGCGGCGTTCACAAAGGCATTCGCCGAGAATGTGGGCGACAAACGCGACTGAGGGCCCCCGGCCCGGTCCCGGTGCCGTGAAGTCTGACACCGCAAGCCCCGCCGCCCCAGAACCGGGGCATGCTGGCCAGCAACGGCACATGCGGGTGTGATGGCTTGCCGCGCGCCGCGCACCTTTGGCTTGTCGCTCAGATCGCGGTCTTGCGGCTTTCCTCGATATAGATTTCGCGCAACCGCGCCGTCAGTGGCCCCGGCGAGCCGTTGCCCAATGCCCAGCCATCAATCTCGACCACCGGCATGACGAAGGTACTGGCCGAGGTCACGAACGCCTCATCCGCCGCCTTGGCCTCGTCCACGGTGAAGCTGCGTTCCTCGACCGGCATCTGCGCCTCGCGCGCGAACCGCAGCACCGCCGCGCGGGTGATCCCGTGCAGGATGTCATTGGACAGCGCGCGGGTAATGATTCGCCCGTCCTTGATGATATAGGCATTGTTCGACGTGCCTTCGGTGACTTCGCCGTCCTGCACCATCCAGGCATCATCCGCGCCCTGCTTTATGGCCATCATCTTGCCCATGCTGGGGTAGAGCAACTGCACGGTCTTGATGTCGCGCCGCCCCCAGCGCAGGTCGTCGATCGTGACGACCTTGATGCCCTTGCGCGCTTTCGGGCTGTCGACCAGCTTCGGGTTGGACTGGGTGAACAGCACCACGGTCGGTGCAGTCGTTTCCGGGTCGGGAAACACGAAATCACGGTCCCCCGGCGCACCGCGCGTCACCTGCAGATAGATCATCCCCTGATCAAGCGCATTCTGCGTCACAAGCTGGCGATGCACCTCCAGCCACGCGTCGCGGTCCATCGGGTTGGCGATGTCCAACTCGCCCAAGGACCGTTCCAGCCGGGTAAAATGGCCGTCGAAGTCGATCAGCTTGCCGTCGATGACCGTCGTGACCTCGTAGACGCCATCGGCCATCAGGAACCCGCGGTCGAAGATCGAGACCTTGGCCTCGCCCTCGGGCAGATAGGCGCCGTTCACATAGACGATGCGGCTCATGCCTTACATCCCTTCGGGCAGTTTCCGGACAGCCCCCATGGCTGCCGATGTTGTCAGCGCCGCATAGGCGCGCAGCGCCGTCGTGACCTTGCGCGGGCGCGGCTTCGCGGGGGTCCAGCCCTTCGCATCCTGCGCCGCGCGGCGCGCGGCGATGGTGGCGTCATCCACGGCCAGATGGATCGTGCGGGCGGGAATGTCGATCTCGACCAGATCGCCCTGTTCCACCAGCCCGATCAGCCCGCCCTCTTCGGCCTCGGGGCTGACATGGCCGATGGACAGGCCCGATGTGCCCCCAGAAAACCGCCCGTCCGTGATCAGCGCGCATTCCTTGCCCAGCCCTTTGGATTTCAGATAGCTGGTCGGATACAGCATTTCCTGCATGCCCGGCCCGCCACGCGGGCCTTCATAGCGGATGATCACGACCTCGCCTGCCTTGACCTTGCCCGTCAGGATACCGCTGACGGCGTCATCCTGGCTTTCAAACACATGCGCGGGGCCGCTGAATTTCAGGATCGAATCGTCCACACCAGCGGTTTTCACGATACAGCCCTGTTCGGCCAGATTGCCGAACAGCACGGCCAGCCCGCCATCCTGGCTGAAGGCATGGTCGCGCGCCCGGATCACGCCACTTTCGCGGTCCATATCCAGCGCGTCATAGGCCTTTGACTGGCTGAAGGCTTGCGTCGTGCGCACCCCGCCGGGGGCCGCAGAGTAGAAATCATGCACCTCGGGGTCATTCGTGCGCATGATGTCCCACATATCCAGCGCCATGCCCATGCTTTCGGAATGCACTGTCGGCAGGTCGCGGTGCAATAGCCCCGCGCGATCCAACTCGCCCAGGATCGACATGATGCCGCCCGCGCGGTGCACATCTTCCATATGCACATCATCCTTGGCGGGCGCGACCTTGCACAGGCAGGGAACCTTGCGCGACAGCCGGTCGATATCGGACATGGTGAAGTCGATGCCCCCCTCATGCGCCGCCGCCAGCAGATGCAGCACCGTGTTGGTGGACCCCCCCATCGCGATATCCAGTGACATGGCATTCTCGAAGGCTTGAAAGCTGGCAATGTTGCGCGGCAGGACGCTGTCGTCATCCTGCTCATAGTAGCGCTTGGCCAGATCGACGATCACATGGCCCGCGCGCAGGAACAGCTTCTTGCGGTAGGCATGGGTGGCCAGGGTCGAGCCATTGCCCGGCAGCGACAGGCCCAGCGCTTCGGTCAGGCAATTCATCGAATTGGCGGTGAACATGCCCGAACAGGACCCGCAGGTCGGGCAGGCCTCTTCCTCCATCGCCTGAACCTGCGCGTCCGTATATTTGTCGTCTGCCGCCCAGACCATCGCATCGACCAGATCGACAGCCTTGGTCACACCATCGACCTCGACCTTGCCAGCCTCCATCGGCCCGCCCGAGACGAAGACGCAGGGAATGTTCAGCCGCATCGCTGCCATCAGCATGCCCGGCGTGATCTTGTCGCAGTTGGAAATGCACACCATCGCATCGGCGCAATGGGCGTTGACCATGTATTCCACCGAATCCGCGATGATCTCGCGCGAGGGCAGGGAATAGAGCATCCCGTCATGGCCCATTGCAATGCCGTCATCCACCGCGATCGTGTTGAATTCCTTGGCCACACCGCCTGCTTTTTCCACCTCGCGTGCGACCATCTGACCCAGGTCCTTCAGGTGCACATGGCCTGGTACAAACTGGGTGAAGCTGTTCACGATGGCAATGATCGGCTTGCCGAAGTCGCTGTCAGTCATGCCGGTGGCACGCCACAGCCCCCGTGCGCCGGCCATGTTGCGGCCATGAGTGGTGGTGCGGGAACGATATCTTGGCATGGGCAATCCTCCTGAGCTTGCGTCACCCTTAGCGCATGGGCGGGACAGGGGAAAGATGTGTCAACCCCAGAGCGCAGGCAAGGGGGGATGCACGCCCTTGGCATCATAGTGCAAGGGGGGGTCGCGATCTTCAGCCAGCAGCAGCGGGCCATCCAGATCGACCAGTTCGGCCCCCTGCGCCACCAGCATCGCCGGGGCCATGGCCAGTGACGAGCCGACCATGCAGCCCACCATCACCCGAAACCCCGCCGCCTGCGCGGCATCGCGCAGGTCGAGTGCCTCGGTCAGCCCGCCTGTCTTGTCCAGCTTGATGTTCACCATATCGTATTTCCCGCGCAGGCCGGGCAGGCTGGCGCGGTCATGGCAGCTTTCATCGGCGCAGACAGGCAGGGGCCGCGCGATCTCGGCCAGCATCGCGTCCTGACCGGCGGGCAGGGGTTGCTCGACCATCAACACCCCCAGCCGCAGAAGATGCGGGGCAAGATCGGCATAGACCTCCGCAGTCCAGCCCTCATTCGCGTCAATGATGATCGGGGTATCTGGCGCGCCGCGCCGCACGGCCTCCAGCCGGGGCATGTCATCGGGCGTGCCCAGCTTGATCTTCAGAAGCGGGCGCTGCGCATGCCGGCGCGCGGCTGCTTCCATCTTCGCGGGTGTGTCCAGCGACAGGGTGAAGGCCGTGACCACTGGCGCGGGCGCTTGCAGGCCCGCAAGGTCCCAGACCCGCACGCCAGCCTGCTTTGCCTCCCAGTCCCACAGCGCGCAATCCACGGCATTGCGCGCAGCACCCGCAGGCAGGGCCGCTTGCAGGTCAGCCCGCGTGATCGC
>SLQN01000188.1 GCA_007131465.1 Paracoccaceae bacterium | reverse complement strand
TGGTGGTCTGGGCCAAATCGCTCATGTTGAGTGTCCATCAGGTGAGAACAAAAAGGGGTGGGGCAGCACACGCTGCCCCACCCGAAGGAACACGCGCCTTACTTCAGGCCGAAAGCTTCCAGATCCAAGTCCGCGATGCGGGCAGTGACAGGGAAGAAACCTGCGCGCACGACATCGCACTGGCCTTCCTGGCTGTAGACGTAGCGCACGAATTCGGCGCGCAGCGGCTCCAGTTCGGCATTCGGGTCCACATTCATGTAGACATAGAGGAAGCGTGCAATCGGGTAGGTCCCTTCCGGCGCGTCATCGGTGGTGTAGCAGTTGCCGTCGTCGCCACGGATATCCAGCGCGCGCACGTCCGCGGTCGCATAGCCCACACCCGAATAGCCGATGCCGCCAAGATCGGCAGCAACACCCTGAATCACGGTCGAGGAGCCGGGCTGTTCACGCACTTCGGGGCTGTAATCGCCACCAAACAGCGCCACTTCGCGGAAATAGCCGTAGGTGCCCGAAGCCGAGTTACGGCCATAGGTGGCAATCTGACGATCTGCCCATTCGCCCTCTGCACCGACCTGACCCCAGGTGGTGATCGCCTCGTCAGCACCGCCCGCGCGGGTGGAGGAGAAGATCGCATCGACTTCCTGCAGGCTCAGGCAGGTCACGGGGTTGTCGCGGTGAACGAAGACACCGATCGCGTCGATCGCACCACGCATCGGGATCGGCTCGTAGCCGAAACGGGCTTCGAATTCCTCGATCTCGGAACCGCGCATCGGGCGCGACATCGGACCGAACTGGGCGGTGCCTTCAACCAGAGCGGGCGGGGCCGTGCCCGAACCTGCACCCTGAATCTGAACAGCCACGTTCGGATAGAAACCGCGGAAACCTTCCGACCACAGCGTCATCAGGTTGTTGAGCGTGTCCGACCCGATCGAGGTCAGGTTGCCGGATACGCCCGAGACAGCTTCATAGGCGGGCAGGTTGGGATCAACTTGCTGCGCATTCGCCATGCCGACCGTCAAAGCCAGAACGGACACTGCTGCAGTCAGAGTGAAAGATTGGCGCATAAAATATGCTCCTCTTGTTAACACCCCCGAGGGGGCAAGGTTGACGACCCGTACCGCGTACAATCTGCGTGTAACGGGAATATGACGATTCCTTCCGCAAGCACCCAAATTCGTTAACATGCGTAGCTTGCAGACCACCGACAAAACAAAGATGACCTGTATCCCCACCCAGGCAGAAAGGATCATGCAGAGCCTGCAGCATCTGCGCAGGTCCATCTCTGGCGACAGGCGCCAATCAGATGAAACCCACACATGCGCGCGCCGTCCCGCTTGATATGCAGTTGATCAAGGATTTCACGACCGAGAATCTTTCGGCTGCGGTCGCTCGCGGCGATTTCCGGATACACGTAGTCGGTGACAGTTTCCGCTTCGGCAGTGATCGCGCTGGTGCTTCTGGTTTTGATCAATTCCGGAAAGAATAATTTTTGCGCTGTTTCTCGCAGAGAACGATTAGCAACTGTCAGGCGGAGCGTGATATTCCCTTCCCCGTTGGTGTCAGCGTGATCGAAGGAATCCGTCGGTGCCGAGGCGATCAGGCAAGCTCGAAACGGATGTCATGCCCACCTTCCCACAACACGGCATTGCCCAAAGCATTCAGGTTTTCCAGTCCGCTGGTCAGCGTTATGAAATGGTTCCCCGCACGTTTCCCCATCTTGCTGGAGAAATCCACGCCTCCATAAGCCAGGATAATCTCGGTCTCGCTGATGCCGCCGGAATAGCGGATCATCTGGCCGGGTGCAGGGTGGCTTGTGCGGTTCTCATAGCCGAGTCCGAAATCGGTATCGCCGAGAGGAATCCAGACACCTTCGCCACTCCCGTAGACATGGACGAACTGCGCGGCATCCCGGGCACACCAGCACGCATCATGTGAAAGCAGCCGTTCATGTTGAGCGTGACGATCTCGTCAAATTCCTCGGGCGTCGTTTCGGCATCTGTCTTGCCGATGGGACCGGACCGACCAGCCACATTGACCAGAATATGGATGCAACCGAAATGTGCGACGACGGCAGCGATGGCAGCGTCGCATTGCTCAGCATCGGTCATGTTGCAAGCCAGAACCTGCGCCTGCCGCAACAGGGTCACGGCCTGAACTGCGGGATCGCGATCGAGGAGTGGCACCAGCGCCGTTTCCCTCATCGCCTCGAGCGGGTCGGGCACTGTGCGGTCCCGGGTGGGCTTTCGTTGCTACGGGAGGTTTGGATCCCCATACATGCCGACCTCCTTCCCAGCAGGCAGCATGCATCAGAAATCAGCCTCGGTATGAATCCCCAAGATTCAACTTGGTCGAACTCGACTCTAGCGAGTTGGCCGAAGGGTACCGCGAGACCTTCCGGGTAGATATACTATCCCGCCAATAGCGGCCGGTTCAGACCAGGCTCAACAATCTGCGCGCCGCTTCTTCCGAGGACGCCGGATTTTGCCCGGTGACCAGCTTTCCGTCAGTCACTACGAAAGACGCCCAGTCGGCCCCCTTTTCATAAACGCCGCCGTTGGCCTTCAGCATATCCTCGATCAGGAATGGGACAACCCCGGTCAGGCCAGCAGCCTCCTCTTCGGTATTGGTGAACCCGGTCACGGTCTTGCCTGACACCAGCGGTTTGCCGTCTGCGCCCTTTGGGTGCTTGAACACCGCCGGCGCATGGCAGACTGCGGCGATCGGGCGGTTGTCGGCGGCGAAGGTTTCGATCAGCTTGATGCTGTCAGCATCCTCGGCCAGGTCCCAAAGAGGGCCATGGCCGCCAGGATAGAAAACCGCATCGAATCCGTCCGCCGATATCGCGGAAAGCATGACAGTGTTGGCCAGATCGCTTTGGGCCGCCTTGTCACCCTTGAAGCGTTTCGTCGCCTCGGTCTGGGCATCTTCTGCGTCGCTGGTGGGGTCCAGCGGGGGGTGTCCGCCTTTGGGCGAGGCCAGCGTGACCGCGGCGCCTGCATCCTTGAAGACGTAATAAGGGGCGGCGAACTCCTCAAGCCAGAAGCCGGTCTTCTTGCCGGTGTCGCCCAGTTTGTCATGTGATGTCATAATCATAAGAATCTTCATAGGGTCGCTGCCTTTCGATTTGTCTGATTTTCAAACGGTCAGCCTAACGACAGGTGTGCCGAAGGATTTGCGTCTCATCAATCCAACCAAGACCGCTGAGGCGCGTTCCAAGCCCTTGATCATTTCCTCCTGGTATTAGCCTTTTTGATTTTGACCCAACTCGCCGACACGATCCTATCTCGGCAGAGAGTCTGCAGTTTGAATTATGGCACAAAAGCTGCTGCGCACCGTTCAGGAGCAGGCTTATCAGAGCGTGGCTAAATCAGATGCAGCACGATAAACAAGATCAGCAGACCGCACGCACTTGCCACGAAATCGAGTGGCGTCATTCCAGGCTGCGGCAACTGGCTGCGACGACTTCCAGGGTGCAGGCCGCGTGCTTCCATCGCGATTGCCGCGCGCGTGGCGCGACGGATGGCGAAGGCCAGAAGCGGGATGACCAGCGCCATGAGTTCATTCGGCCGGGGGATTCGGCGTAGCCCCTGGCCCTGCCGCATCGCACGGGCCATGCGCAGGCTTTGCATCTCGCGGCACAGATCGGGGACGAGATGCATCGCTTGCAGGATTGCAAACCCCACAGGCGCAGGCAGGCGCAGATGGTGCATCAACGCCCGGACAAGACGCCCGGCATCGGTTGTCAGCGCAAAGAGCGCGGAAATCATGCCGCAGGCCAGCACCCGGGTGAACAGGACCAGTCCCGGAGACAGGTCCGCCTTCAACGCCCCCTGTTCGCGGGCCATCTGCACAGCATAGCCCGAATCGCGCTGGAACAGGACCGAGGTTGTCAGAAATCCGAAGCCGAACAGCGCGAAGGGGACCATCAAGGCCAGCAGCTTCCAGAGCGCAATACGCTCTACGCCCCACAGAAGGAAAAACGCCAGCGCGAGGGCCGCAAGCTGGAACTGCAGGTCAAAGACCAGAAGCGATGCGCCAATCCAGATCAGGCAGAGCGCAAGTTTCGGTAATGGGTGCAGGCGGCTTAGCATCTGACCAGCGTCGTCCGATGCAGCAAGGGGGCCACCTCGGGGGGGGCAAGGCCCACGCTGTGCAGGACTGCACTGTCCCCCAGGATCGTCGATGCCCTACCTTCAGCCGCAATCCCCCCCTCGGCCAGAACCACCACCCGATCACAGACCGAAAGCGCGAAATCGGCATCATGCGTGATCACGGCAAGGGCGCGTCCGGCCTGCGCAAGGGCGCGGAGACAGGCGGCCACATGCGCCGCGCCCCGCAGGTCCAGCCCAGCGGTGGGTTCATCAAGGATCAGCACGGGCCAGCGGTCGGTTTCCGTCAGTAGGGCCAGCGCAAGGCGGCGTTTCTGACCCATCGAAAGTGTGAACGGGTGCTGATCGGCCTGCGCGCTCAGGCCCCAGTCGCCAAGCGCTCTGGCAATTCTGTCAGGCGCGAGGCCAAGCAATGCCAGTTCGGCGCGGGGGCTGTCGGTGCTGAAATGCGCCTCGGGGTTCTGGAAGGCCAGCGCACCGGGCGGCCCTTGGCGCAGACCCGCCTTGGGTGGCGCGAGGCCAGCAAGGCAGGCGGCAAGCGTGGATTTGCCTGCGCCGTTTGGCCCCATGATCCCCAGCACTTGGCCCGCATGCAGGCTCAGAGAGATATCGCGCAGCACCACGGGGCCAAAGGGCGGTGCGCAATCTGCGTGCTCAAGTCGCACGACTTCGGGGCCGGGTGTGCAGGGGGGCGGCAACAGGAACGGCGCAAGGTCAAGACCGGGCGGCAGATGCGCCGCCAGATCCTCGACGCGCCAGAGGGGCGGAATGGGGTGGCCTGCATCTTGCAATTTCTGCCGCAGGCGCACCGCAGCGGGTGTCCATATCCCCTCTGCCACCAAGGTTGCGCCGTGATGCGCGAAGACCTTGTCTACGCTGCCTTCCACCAGAAGCCGACCCGACGGGGCCAGCACGACCACCCGATCAATCCGGTCGAGCAGCGGGCCAAGCCGATGATCGACGATCAGGGCCGTGCGGCCCGGGGCCAGAATGCACTCTGCCAGCAGGTGCGCGGCGTGCGGCGCGAGGCTTGCCGTCGGTTCGTCCGCAATGACCAGATCGCCCCCTTGCGCCAGTGTTGCGGCCAGTGCCACCAGTTGCTTCTGCCCCCCTGACAGCGTCGCGATGCGTCGTGCATGCCAGTTCTCGGGCAGCCTGGCCCGCGTCATTGCCTCTGCCACGGCCGCAGCCATCGTGTGGGGCGGGTGCGCGCGGTTCTCCAGCGCAAAGGCAACCTCGTCCGCAACCGTGAACCCCACCAGTGTCTGCTCGACATCCTGAAACAGGAAGGCCACGCGATCCGCCCATTCCGCAGGGCTGCGGGTGTCCACATCCGCACCGAATAGCTGCAATCTGCCTGTGCGCGTGGCCGGAATCGCGCTTGGCAGAAGGCCCGTCAGGGCATGCAGGACTGTGGATTTCCCGCAACCCGAAGGGCCCAGAAGCAAAACCCTTTCGCCAGTTTCAACCGTGAAATCCAGAGGGCCGAGGGCATCCGCTTGCGCATAGGGGTAGCGGATGCTCAGCCCTCTGGCCGCCGCAGCGTCAGGCGGGGGCGCGCAGGTCACGGTCGATCCTCAGACCTGCCAGAACACCCGTGCGATACAGCGCCCGCGTGATCAGATAGCCCAGAAGCCCCCCCAGCACCGCACCAGAACTGCACCGCAGCACATACATCAGCACAAGAAGCGCAGGCTCGAGGCTGCCATAATCGAAGCGCACCCAGGTCCAGGCGAAGGAGGCGGTGGCCGCGCCCACGCCTGCCGCCATCAGCACAGGAAGCGTCCAGCGGCGATAGCGCGTGGCTGCAAAGACCACTTCCGCACCAAACCCCTGCACGAAGCCCGTGACCAGCAGCAAAAGCCCTGCCGGACTGCCCAGCATGATCTGGACAGCGGCGGCAAGCAGGTTCGAGACAAGCGCCACACCGGGTTTGCGGATGATCGCGGCCGCGATGATCGAATTGATGAACCAGAAGCCCATGACCATATCCATCGTGACAGGACCGAAGATGGCCTGCAGGACCAGCCAGACCTGCACCCAACCAAGATATAGCACGCCGAAAACTGCGCCGAGCACAGCCACAATCAGGGTTTCGCGTAACGTCCAGACCGATGTTTCGGACATGGGAACCTCCGGTGATGTTAAGGTGGGGAAGAATGCGGCCTGCGCCGCGGGTCAGACCGCGCTGGGACTGTTGGCCGACACCGTGACGTCAAGCGCCACATGCCCGGCTTGCGCTCCGAAGCTGGTGAACGCACGCGACAGCGTCTCGAAAACCGGCCCGGCATCGCCGCGCAGTTTCGTGCAGAAGTTCTTTGACGTCTCGAATGTGCCCGAGGCCTTCAGGAACTCGATGCAGCCGTAAATCTCGTCCATGTGGTGGCCAAGCCCCAGTGGGTAAAGCGAGAATTGCGCCGCGATGGTCTGCCCGGTCGTCTGCGCGTCGGCGACGGCAGTGCGCGCATGCGCAATCCGGTCCTGCAAGGGGGTGTCCGGGGCCAGGGTGTCGCCCGGAACACAGATCGGGTCATCCGGCTCTCCGGGGCATCCGCGCGACGCGGTAACATGCATGGTGCAGTGCACGCCCGTCCGCGCCGCTGCCACGAACAGATCGCGCATGGCGGGAAACAGGATCTCGGGCGGCCCGACGATCAGGGTCGAGATGTCATCGGTCTCGATCCGCAGATTCGCGCGCCACGGGTCCAGCGCCGTGATCGCGTCAAGAATGATGCCGACATAGTCGTCGGACATGGGATAAAGGGAGATTTGCGCGCCAGAAAACATGTTCACCTCGCTCCGCTGGCATTACCCAGATCAGCTAAAGGGTCCGCAGGCTAGCGCCCGACATCTCAGCCTCGGCAATACGAAGCACCCCTGTCATGCTCCGCATCATAACCAAGTCAGTGGCTGAGACAAGTCTTGAATACGAAGATTTTTTCAGGGTGATTCGTGTCGATGCGCCTTGTGCAAATCCCATCACGATCAAAGATCGGAAAAATCTGATAAGCTCAGATCGCGGACAGTGGGCAATAGCGAGCAGTGTTGTGACTTACAACGGTGCTCCGGACGTGATCGCAGGTGACAAGGCCCAAAACCTTGTCAGGCTTGCCGTGACGGCAGGCCGCGGGTGGCCTGCC
>SLQN01000266.1 GCA_007131465.1 Paracoccaceae bacterium | reverse complement strand
GCCCGCGCACTGGGCCTGCCCGCGCCGGTCGCAGTTGCAGGCGGGGTGGACACCAGCGGCAGCTGGCCCGATATCTGGCGCGCTAATCTCTGGTTGCGCGGGGCAAGCCGGGTGCTGGTGCGGATCGGCAGTTTCCGCGCGCTGCATCTGGCGCAACTGGACAAGCGCGCGCGCAAGTTTCCCTGGGGCGATGTGTTGCGCGCGGATGTGCCCTTGCGCGTTGACGCCACCTGCACCCGGTCGCGCATCTATCATCAGGGCGCAGTCGCGCAGCGGGTCAGCCGCGCGATAACCGAGACGCTGGGCGTGCCCATAGACGCGGGCGCAGACCTGCGCCTGATGGTGCGGCTGGACGATGACCTTGTGACCCTGTCGCTGGATACATCCGGCGACGGACTGCACAAACGCGGGCACAAGCTGGCCATCGGCAAGGCCCCGTTGCGTGAGACGATGGCGGCGCTGTTTCTGCGCCAGATGGGCTATGACGGCAGCCAGCCCGTTCTCGATCCGATGTGCGGGTCGGGAACCTTCGTGATCGAGGCCGCCGAGATCGCCTGCGGGCTTGCACCGGGGCGCGCGCGCAGCTTCGCCTTCGAGCATCTGGCCAGTTTCGACGCAAAGGGCTGGGACGCAATGCGCGCAGGGCCGTCACGTACCGCGCCTGCGCAGTTTTTCGGCTATGACCGTGATCAGGGGGCCGTGCGCAACGCCACCGAGAATGCCGCGCGCGCGGGTGTTGATGCCTGCACCCGCTTTGCCTGCCAGCCGATCAGCGCCTTGACGCGCCCTGACGTGCCCCCCGGCCTGATCCTCGTGAACCCACCCTATGGCGGACGGATCGGCAACCCGAAACTGCTGTTCGGGCTATATGCCAGCCTTGGCACTGTGGTTAAGCAGCATTTCCGCGGCTGGCGGCTGGGGCTGGTGACGTCAGAGCGCAAGCTTGCCCATGCAACCGGCCTTCCCCTGACCCCCGGCCCGCCCGTGCCGCATGGCGGGTTGAAGGTGCAGCTATTCCAGTCGCCACCCCTGTGACACGAAAAAAGGGGCCGACCGGCCCCTTTCGCGCGTCCATAAGGTCTCAGGGTCAGTTCCCGAACTGCGCCAGATAGGCATAGAGATCCTCGGCCGAACCGCGCAGCCGGTGATTCATGTTGGAGCGCGCGCGCGAATCGCCTGTCACCTCGCGCAGGAAGCCACTGGGGTCGTTCACATAGGCGACGAAGGCTTCTTCGTCCCAGACGACCCCATGCTCGGCCCCGGCCGCGACAATCGAGCTGGAGAACCGGGCATAGCCGTCATAGGCACCGGCCACGCGCCCTGCGACGCCCCACAGGTTTGGCCCGGTTGGCGCAAGGCGCTGGATAACCTCGCCTTCGGGCGATACGATGCCATGGCAGCTTGCACATTGGCGAAAATTCTGTTCGCCTGCGCTCGCATCGCCGGTGGCTTGGGCCTGTGCAGCAACGGGCGCGAGCAAACAGGCGGCAATGACATAGGATTTCAGTCTGGACATGTATCATTCCTCAAACCGCGGGCTTGCGCCCGATTACAGAACCGGGGTCATACCCGACGCAATACTGCCTCATATAATAGAGGGTCTTCGCCCCTGCGCAAGGCGACAATATGCCGATTGACCAAGGCGTCATGATGTGAAGCGCTTGACACCCCCTGCAGACCCCGGACCGCAACACCGACTGGCCATGACCCGGCGGGACGGCTGAGCATGCAAGACCACCGAACCTTACCGAAACAGGCCGCTTTGCGCCCGCGCTGGCAGGTGATCTCGGCGCTGGGCGTGGTGATGATCCTGACCTGGGGCAGCAGCTATTATCTGATGGCGGTGCTCGCGGCCCCGGTGGCACGCGATACTGGCTGGAGCCTGAATGCCATCACCGGCGCGCTGTCGGCGGGATTGCTGAGTGCGGCGCTGATCTCGCCGCTTGTGGGGCGCAGAATCGCGCGCCACGGCGGTCGGCCGGTGCTGGCCTTGGGCGTTCTGATGCTGTCGCTGGGGTTGTCGCTGCTGGCGCTCGCACCGGTGCTGTGGGTGTTCTGGGCGGGCTGGCTTTGTCTGGGTCTGGGAATGGCGGCCACGCTTTATGACCCGGCCTTTGCCACACTGGGGCGCATTTATGGATCACAAGCGCGCAGCGCCATAACGCAGTTGACGCTCTGGGGCGGGTTTGCCAGCACAGTGTGCTGGCCGCTTTCGGCGCTTATGCTGGAAATGTGGGGCTGGCGTGGCGTAGCGCTGGCCTATGCCGGGCTGCATCTGTGCGTGACAGCTCCGCTGATCTGGCTGGTCCTGCCGCGCGAAACCGCCACCCCGGCCCCGACCCGGGATGCGCCGGTCCCCAGCAGCGCCCTGTCCGCACCCGAGTTACGGCTGTTCGTGCTGATGGCGGGGCTGGTCGTGGTCAATGGGCTGGTGGTGGTGAATGTCTCGGTCTGGCTGTTCAAGCTGTTGCAGGCACAGGGTATTTCGTTGGCACAGGCGGTGGCGCTGGGCGCGCTGATCGGGCCTGCGCAAGTGGGCGCGCGCTTGATCGAGATGGCCGGGCGCGGGCGGCATCACCCGATCTGGACGATGCTGGGGTCCACGGCGTCAATCGCGCTGGGGCTGGGGCTTCTGGCGCTGGGCTGGAACCTCGCGGCGCTGGCGCTGATCCTTTATGGCGGCGGCAACGGGCTGTTTTCGATCGCGCGCGGATCGCTGCCGCTGGCGCTGTTCGGGCCGGAACGCTTTGCCGTGCTGATGGGCCGTCTGGCGCGGCCCGCGCTGATGGCGCAGGCGGTCGCCCCCATGGCGGGGGCCTACATGATCAGCACTGTGGGCGAAGCGGGCGTGCTGTATCTGCTGACAGGGCTGGCGCTGATCAATCTGGGGCTGACAGCAGCGCTGTGGCGCATCAGACGCGCGCAATAGCGGGGCCGCCTGCTGTCAGGCAGGCGGCCCCCAAGGCTATGCCGGTTACGGCAGCGCCGGTATCTCGATATGCGGCATCTCGCCCGTCAGCGCATCCATGAAGGCCACAAGCGCGCCGAGTTCGTCATCCGTGAAATCCTGCCCCAGCATCTGCTGGCCCATCAACTGGATCGCGTCATGCAGGTTGGCGACCGAGCCGTTGTTGAAATACGGATAGGTCACAGCCACGTTGCGCAAGGTCGGCGTGCGGAAGGCGAACATATCGGCCTCGTCCCCGGTGACAAGGAAACGCCCTTCATCCTTGGAGCCGGGCAATTCGAACCGGTGGTAATTGCTGTCCGTGAAGGCCGGACCATTGTGGCAGGCCACGCAGCCCGCATCGACAAA
This sequence comes from Paracoccaceae bacterium, assembly GCA_007131465.1. Lineage (GTDB taxonomy): Bacteria > Pseudomonadota > Alphaproteobacteria > Rhodobacterales > Rhodobacteraceae > Roseinatronobacter. Next base: position 3,962 of record SLQN01000266.1, on the reverse strand, counting down.
CAGTTTCATGCCTTCGACCTGCTGGCCGGTCATCGCCTGCACATCGCCTGCAAGGAATCGGTCCAGCGGCGAATTGGGCGTGTTGAGCGTCCGCTCGAATGCAGCAATCGAAAGGGCCACATTCTGCTGGTTGATCGGATCGGGGTCATCGGGGAAGGCGGCGGCGAAGTGCTGGTGGTAGATATCGAATTCCTTCAGCCGTTCGATCGCTTCGGCCAACGTCATGTTCATCTCGACATCGGCCTGAATCGGCCCCAGCGCCTGCCCTTCCAGATCAGGCTCGCGCCCGTCCCAGAATTGCGCGCCCAGAAAACCCGAGTTCAGCACGGTTGGCGTGTTGCGTTCGCCCACCTGTCCGCCATGACCAACCGCGCGCGGAATCCGGTCGGACCAACCCAGCGCGGGGTTGTGACAGGTCGCGCAGGAAATCACGCCCGAGGCGGAAATGCGCGGCTCGAAAAACAGCATCTTGCCCAGTTCGATCTTTTCGGGCGTCATGGTGTTATCTGCCGGGATAGGCGGCAGAAAGGGCAGCGGCTCGAAGAAATCCATGTAGTCTGCAATATCGTCAGCATGGACCGCCGTTGCGCCCAGCACCAGCGCCAGCGCGGTCGCGCCAAGACGGGGAAAGGGTCTGTTGAACATGATAGCCTCCTGTTCGCAAATCTTGCGGATTGTGTTCGCACAATCGCGAACAGGGCTATCAGACCCCGAGGCGACAACCTTGATCTGCGTCAAGAACAGGTGTTTTTTCGTGCCGAAAGGCTGCGGGATCACCGCTCGGGCGGCCAGGGGCGCTGGGCGTCTGCCGCGATCCAGGCCTGTGCCCAGTCCGGCAGGGGCGGACTTTGCACCGGCTGACCCAGCGCGCCCAGAACCTGCGCGGGCGGCACGATCCCCTGCGCCGAGGTGATGGCCTTGCGGATGAGAATATGGTTGGCGCAGGTCTCGCCCAACCACATCGACTGTTCGACATAGAAGAACCGCGCGTCCCAGCCGATACAGCGCGACCGCATCTCGAACCGGGCAAAGGCATGGATGCGGCGGCGGTAGCGGGTGGTGTTGCCCGCCACCGTGATTCCCCACCCGTTGGCGCGCAACACCCCTGTAAGCCCGATGCGTGTGGCCATCGGAAGCCGCCCCAGATCATAGAGCGTCAACGTCCGGCCATTGTTCAACTCCATCCACGGGTCCAGATCCCATGGCCAGCAGCGGTGCTGCGAGACATGCGTGTCGCACAGGCCCAGCGCGGGGGCATTTCGGAACTTGGCCATCTCCTTGAGGAAGCGGAAAATCGGATACATGCGCACCTGCCGGGGTTGAGGGTCGACCACGGGGATGCTGCAATGCAGCGCAAGGGTCAAGGGCTGCCGTTGCGTCATCGCGGCACATGGGGATCGGCCTGTTACATGGTGCGCGAACCGCAGCGCAGTCTCAAAGCATATGCAGCCGGGCCAGCACTGCATCCCCGAACCGTTCCAGCCGCGCCGGGTCCATGCCGCGAATCTGTCCCATCTCGGACAGGGTCGCGGGGCGGCGTTCGGCAATCGCGCGCAGCGTCACGGGGGCGAGCGTCAGAAGCTTGTCCTGCCCACCGCTCCCCCGTTCCAGCCCGCGCGCGATCTCGAACAACTCGTCATAAAGCGCGCCCGCCTCCTGCCCGGCCAGCTTGCGGCGCTGGGGGTGCTGGGGGGCGGGCGAAGCCCCTGTAATGACCGCCAGAAAGGCCGCGCCATAACGTTCGAGCTTCATCGCGCCGACCCCGGAAATCCGGGCCATCGCGTCCATGCTGTCGGGCCGCGTCTCGGCCATCTCGATCAGGGTGCGGTCGGTGAAGATGACATAGGCGGGCACGCGCGCGGCCTCGGCCAGCGCGCGGCGCTGCGCCTTCAGCGCCGACAGTAGCGGCGCGTCTTCATCCGCCACCAGCGCGCGCACTGCAGGGCGGTCCTGCGCGCCGGTCACTGTGTCCTCCCGCAGGTGTATTTCGGCCTCGCCCCGCAGGATCGGGCGCGCGGCCTCGGTCATGCGCAGCGCACCGTGGCGTTCCGGGTCGGGGCGGATCAGATCGCGTCCCATCATCTGGCGAAACACCGCCTGCCAACGCGCGCGCGTCATGTCGCGCCCGACCGCGAATGTGGGCAGCGCATCATGGCCACGCTGCTTCACCTTGGCCGTGGAATTGCCGGTCAGAATGTCGATCAGATGGCCCGCGCCAAAACTCTCGCCCGTGCGTAAAATCGCCGACAGCGCCTTGCGCACGGGCGTCGTGGCATCGAACAGCCGGACCGGGCTGGCGCAAAGGTCGCAATTCCCGCACGGCGCGGAGGCCTCGCCGAAATAGGACAGCAGCACCTGACGGCGGCAGGCCGTCGCCTCGGCCAGCCCCAGAAGCGCGTTCAGCCGCGCATGATCGGCCTGCTTGCGTTCCAGCGGCGCGGGGCTTTCGTCAATCTGCGACCGGCGCAGGCGGATATCGTCGGGACCATACAGCGTCAGCGTATCCGCAGGCGCGCCATCGCGCCCCGCGCGGCCGATTTCCTGATAATAGCTTTCCACCGACTTGGGCAGATCGGCATGCGCCACCCAGCGGATATCGGGCTTGTCCACCCCCATCCCGAAGGCGACCGTGGCCACCACGATCAGATCATCATCGCGCTGAAACAGTTCTTCGACTGCGCGGCGTTCATCGGCGGCCATGCCGCCATGATAGGCGCGCGCATTATGGCCCGCGCCGCGCAGACCTTCGGCCAGTGCCTCGGTCCGGGCGCGTGTGCCGCAATAGACAATGCCCGACTGGCCCTTTTGCGCCAGCGCATAGGAAAGGATCTGTTCGCGCGGGCGGTTCTTGACCGCGAAATTCAGCCGGATATTGGGCCGGTCGAAGCCACGCAGGAAGATTTGCGGCTGTGCATCCGGAAACAGCCGCTTGATGATCTCGGACCGCGTTTCGGCATCGGCGGTCGCCGTGAAGGCGGCCAGTGGCACGTTCAGGACGCGGCGCAGATCGCCGATGCGCAGGTAATCGGGGCGGAAATCATGGCCCCACTGGCTGACGCAATGCGCTTCATCCACCGCAATCAGCCGCGCGCCCGCGCGGCGCAGCAGATCGACCGTGCCCGCAGAGGCCAGCCGTTCCGGCGCGATATAGAGAAGCTTGAGGTCACGCCGCGACAGGGCCAGATGCACGGCCTCGGTCTCGGACTCGGTATTGCCCGAGGTCAGCGCACCTGCGGCCACGCCCAGTTCCTGCAACCCCCGCACCTGATCGCGCATCAGCGCAATCAGGGGGGAAATCACCACAGTCAGCCCCTCGCGGCACAGCGCGGGTAACTGGAAGCACAGCGATTTGCCGCCACCCGTGGGCATGATCGCAAGGGCATCGCGGCCTGCCAGCACGGCATCCACGATTTCGGCCTGACCGGGGCGGAAACTGTCGAAGCCAAAGACCCGGCGCAGGACGGCTTCGGGCGCCTGTGCGGCAAGGTCTGGCGCGGAATCGGGCATCGGGCTAGACGAATACCCCGATATTATTGATCAGGATGATGCGCACAGCATAAATCGCAATCAGCGCTACCAACGGCGCAAGGTCGATCCCGCCCAGATCGGGCAGGAATTGGCGTATGCGGGTATAGGCGGGGTCCAGAAGCCGGTTCAGCCCGTCCCAGATCGAGGCAACCAGCGGCGAACTGAGGCTGAGCACCTGAAAATTGATCAGCCAACTCATGATGATATGTGCAATGATGATGAACTGCACGACGCTCAGGACAAGCAGCAGGATCTGGATTATGGACAGCATGAGACGCTCCGCAAGTTCGGGTTTCGCGCAAACCTAGGTTGCGGCGGCGCAAAGCGCAAGGCGAAGGGGTGCGCCCGGTCAGGTGATTTCTCAGGTGATTTCGAAAACGCCCTCGATCTCGACCGCGACGCCCAGGGGCAGCGCGGGCGCGCCCACAGCGGCG
>SLQN01000487.1 GCA_007131465.1 Paracoccaceae bacterium | reverse complement strand
CCCCTCGCCCCCGCTCGGTTTCCCGACCTGCCTGTCATTCGCGGCGCGCGTTTTGCCAGTGCGGCGGCGGGTGTGCGCTATGCGGGCCGGACCGATGTGATGCTGGCCACTCTGGCGCCGGGCACGGTGATGGCGGGCACATTCACCCGGTCAGCCACGCGCGCCGCGTCGGTGCTGGATGCGCAGGCCAAGATTGCGGGCGAGGGGGCAGAGGGTGCGGCGATCCTCGTGAATTCCGGCAATGCCAATGCCTTTACCGGGGCGCAGGGCGCGGCGTCCGTCGCAAGCCTCTGTGCCGCGCTGGCGGTTCGGCTGGACCTGCCGCAGACACGCATCTTCACGGCCTCGACCGGCGTCATTGGCGAAGCCCTGCCCCATGACCGGATCGCGGACGCGCTTGACGGGTTGGTCGATGCGCTGTCCGACACCGCGCTGCCCGATGCCGCCCGCGCCATCATGACCACCGACACGTTCCCCAAGGGGGCCACCGCCTGCGCCCGGATCGCAGAGGCCGAGGTGCAGATCGCGGGCATTGCCAAAGGCTCGGGCATGATCGCGCCCGACATGGCGACGATGCTGGTCTATATCTTCACCGATGCCCGGATCACCCGCCCGGCCCTGCAAGACATCGTCACGCGCCTGACCGACCGCAGTTTCAACTGCATCACGGTGGACAGCGACACGTCGACCTCGGACATGCTGCTGGTCGCCGCGACCGGGCAGACCGACGCGCCCGAGATCACCGATCCCGCCAGCCCCGACGGACAGGCTTTTGCAGCGGCGCTGGAAGGCGTGATGCTCGATCTCGCACATCAGGTGGTGCGCGATGGCGAAGGGGCCACGAAATTCATCGAGGTCGCCGTGTCCGGCGCAAGATCCGAGGCCGATGCCCGCAAGGTGGCGCTCTCCATCGCCAATTCGCCGCTGGTGAAAACGGCCGTGGCAGGCGAGGACCCGAACTGGGGCCGGATCGTCATGGCCGTCGGCAAATCCGGGGCCGAGGCTGACCGAGACCGCCTGTCCATCCGCTTTGGCCCGCATCTGGTCGCCCAGAACGGGCAGGTCGCCCCCAGCTATGCCGAAGATATCGGCGCGGCCTATATGAAGAACAGCGATCTTGTGATCGGGGTCGATTTGCGCCTTGGCACAGATTCTGCCACCGTCTGGACCTGCGACCTGACCAATCGCTACATCGAGATCAACGCGGATTACCGGTCGTGACACTCGTTCTTGTCGCGGCTGTCGCGCTTGTCGATCCCGATGGCCGCGTGCTTCTGGCCCAGCGGCCTGCGGGCAAATCGATGGCAGGTTTGTGGGAATTTCCCGGCGGCAAGATCGAGCCGGGCGAGACCCCCGAAGCCGCCCTGATCCGCGAATTGCACGAGGAACTGGGCATCGACACATGGGCAAGCTGCCTGGCGCCCCTCAGCTTTGCCAGCCATGCCTATGCGGCGTTCCACCTTCTCATGCCGCTGTTTGTCTGCCGCAAATGGCAGGGCCAGCCCCATAGCCGCGAGGGGCAGGCCCTGAAATGGGTGCGGCCGGAAAACCTGCGTGACTACCCGATGCCCGCCGCCGATCTGCCGCTGATTCCCGTCCTGCGCGACTGGCTCTGACGGGCGGAAACAATACTGTTTCGATATCGGATACAGTCGCACCGCTCATGGCGAATTGAAACGCAAATTGAAACTTATACTGCGCAATACCCGCGCAATTCGGGTGAAAATATGTCAAGACCCGAGTCTGTTCTTGGCAGAATCGGGCACACGCGCCATGATCTGACCATACCCTGATGAAGGGCATCTAAAACGATCCGCGCCTTTCTGGATGGCAAGACAGGGGTTCTGCATGGGTCCAGCAGTGCGACCCGGCCAGAGGGGCAAAACGATATTCGGGCAGGTCAGCCGCGTGACCATATGCCCGATCTCCAAGCGCGTCGCCTGAACACCGGCGCGTGGTTTTCTACTCAAGACGCCCTGACCTCATGGTCAGGGCGTTCATCATTTACGCGTCTTTCACATATCCTGCGGCAGGCCCTGGCCTTCATCCGCCGCGCGCGTTGCCCGTCGCGCAGATGTCCGCGCAAGAAAGGCTGACACAGGCAAGGCAGGGGGCGCCGGGCGTAGCCCGCGCGGGGGCGCAGCCCCCTGAAGAAAAGGCTTGCGAAGCTCCGCAAGGTCAGACCGCTCGACTTTGGCGCGACGCGGGCCATCTTGGCCGGGATGGATGACACGCTCCGCCCCCGCTCTGTCCCGCAACGCGCGCTTGCGCGCAATCTGCGCATGGGCGGGGTTGCGGGCGGCATTCTGGGCGCGACGCTGGGTGGTGCTGCCAGCGCGTTGCTGCGCGGGCAAAGGCCCGATCTGGCGCAGGCCGCGCTGACGCCTGCGAACGCCCTGCGGCTTGCGGGCGGGCTGGCGCATCTGCGCGGCGCGGCGATGAAACTGGGCCAGATGCTGTCGCTGGAGAACGGCTTCGCCCTGCCCCCCGAACTGACCGCGATTCTGGGCCAGTTGCAGGCCAATGCGCCCGCCATGCCGCCCCAGCAGCTGAAAACCGTGCTGACACGCGACTGGGGGGCGGGCTGGCATGCGCAGTTTCAGCGCTTCGAGGTCAGGCCCATCGCCGCCGCCTCGATCGGGCAGGTGCACCGCGCCTGGACGAATGATGGGCGCGCGCTGGCGATCAAGGTGCAATTCCCCGGCATCGCCGAGAGCATCGACAGCGACATCGCCACACTGGGGCGCTTGCTGCGGATGCCCGGCCTGCTGCCGCGCGGGCTGGATATCACCCCGCTGCTGGCTGAGGCCCGCGCGCAACTGCATGACGAGGCCGACTACCACCGCGAGGCCTGCGCACTGGCCGCTTTCGGGCAGGCGCTGGCGGGTGACTCCACGTTTCGCGTTCCCGCCCTGCATGCAGGCCTGAGCACCGGGCGCATCCTTGCGATGGACTATGTCGAAAGCGCCCCCATCGACAGCGCCCTCACGCAATCGCAACCCATTCGCGACCACATCGCGCGAGACCTGATCACACTGGTCCTGCGCGAAATCTTCACGCTTGGGCAGATGCAGACCGATCCGAATTTCGCCAATTACCGGCTTGCCCCCGATGGCCGCATCGTGCTGCTGGACTTCGGGGCCACACGCGCCATCGCCCCCGAAACCGCGGCGCTTTATCGCGGCCTCTTGCGCGCCTTTCTGACCGAGGACCGCACCAGCATCTGGGCCCAGATGGCCGCACTTGGTTATTTCCACAAGGACCAGTCCGAGGCGCGGCAGGCCCTGATCGTGGATCTTGCCATCAAGGCCAGCGCGCCGCTGCGCCAGTCCGCCCCTTATGACTTCGCCCGGTCAACCCTGATCAACGATCTTGCCCGCGCCGGGCAGGATCTTGGGGCTGCACGCGATTTCTGGCATGTCCCGCCCGCTGAACTCTTGTTCCTGCACCGCAAGATCGGGGGCATGTTCCTGCTGGCCCAGCGTCTGGGCGCGCAGGTAGCGCTGCGTCCGCTCCTCGACCCATGGACCGATATGCCCTGATCCGACAGGCAACAGTGAAGCGCTCGAGCGAGGTGGGTCGCTGACGATTTGGTCTGATTACGGGATGAGGCGGCTGGGTGCAGACCTCCTTCCGAGGCATTGCACAAGATGCTCTGAGCAAGCGGCCCCGTTGATGACGCCTCGACACTCCGGCGTAGAGGGGAATGGGCGGGCTATGGACCGATCATGAAACCCCCATATCCAGAGTTTACGGTGGAGTTACAGAGAGATGCACAATACCATCAGGCTGCGGTCCGGGATGGTGACGCCGCTCTCAGTGCGCAAGACAGGGTTGCAGATGCAGGGTAGGGCCGATATGACACCAAGCGCAGGCATCATCCGAAAAGGAACGCCATGACATCCCAGATAACCCCGGTTCTTCTTTGTGGCGGTTCCGGTACACGGCTCTGGCCCCTGTCGCGCAAAAGCTACCCCAAGCAATTCGCGCCGATCACGGGCGATGCGAGCCTGTTTCAGGCCTCGGCCCGGCGGTTTGCCGCGCCGGAATTCGCCGCGCCGCTGGTGATTACGGGGGCCGAGTTCCGCTTTATCGTCACCGAACAGCTGGCCGATATCGGTGTCTCCCCCAGCGCCATCCTGATCGAGCCTGCCGCGCGCAACACGGCCCCCGCCATCTGCGCGGCGGCGCTCGCCCTCGATGCCGGCGCGCCGGGCGCGCTGATGCTGGTCGCGCCCTCGGACCATGTGATCGCGGATCCGGCCCGGTTCCGCGCGGCCGTGCTGGCCGCTGCCCCGGCAGCGCGTGCGGGGCAGATGGTGACGTTCGGCATCCGCCCCGACAGGCCGGAAACCGGTTATGGCTGGCTGGAACTGGACGCGCCCCTGACGGACGTAACCGCCCCCCTGCCGCTGCGCGCCTTTGTCGAGAAGCCCGATGTCGCAACCGCCACAGCGATGCTGGAGGGGGGGCGGCATCTGTGGAATGCCGGGATATTCCTGTTTTCGACGACAACCATTCTGGCGGCATTCCGCGAGCATGCGCCGGCACTTCTGGACGGTGCAACCGCCGCGCTGGCACAGGCCGAACCTGATCTGGCCTTCACGCGGCTCGCGCCCGCGCCCTGGGCGGGGCTGGAGGATATCTCGATCGATTACGCGGTGATGGAGCGGGCGCAGAACCTGAGCGTTCTGCCCTATGCCGGCGGCTGGTCCGATCTGGGGGGCTGGGATGCCGTCTGGCGCGAGGATGCGCCTGACGCGCAGGGCATGGTCACGACCGGGCCTGCAACCGCGCTGGACTGCCGCAACACCCTGTTGCGCGCCGAAAGCCCAGATCAGCACCTTGTCGGGATCGGGCTTGAGGATATCATCGCCGTGGCCATGCCCGATGCCGTGCTGGTGGCGCACAAGGACCGCGCGCAGGATGTCAGGCTGGCCGTGCAGACCCTCAAGGCGGCTGGTGTGGTCCAGGCCGAAACCCTGCCGCGCGATTACCGGCCCTGGGGCTGGTATGAAAGCCTTGTCGTCGGCCCGCGCTTTCAGGTGAAGCGGATCGTGGTGCATCCGGGGGCTGCCCTGTCGCTGCAAAGCCATCATCACCGGGCCGAACACTGGATCGTCGTGGCAGGCACGGCGAAGGTGACCGTGGACGACTCAGTGCAACTGGTGTCGGAAAACCAGTCGGTGTTCATCCCGCTGGGCGCGGTCCACCGGATGGAGAACCCCGGCAAACTGCCGCTCACCCTGATCGAGGTGCAGACCGGCGCCTATCTGGGCGAAGATGACATCATCCGCTATGATGATGTCTATGCGCGCGGACAGGGCGCGCGCGGATGAGCCTGACCTGCTTCAAGGCCTATGACATCCGCGGACGGCTGGGCGTCGATCTGGACGCCGGCATCGCATACCGCATCGGGCGCGGCTTTGCGCGCGCACTTGGTGCGCGCCGCGTGGTGCTGGGGCGCGATTGCCGCGCCTCCTCGGATGATCTGGCGCAGGCCGTGGCGCGCGCGCTGATGGACGAAGGGGCCGAGGTGCTGGACCTTGGCCTGTGCGGCACCGAGGAGATGTATTTCGCCACTGCGCATCTCAAGGCGGATGGCGGGATCTGCGTCACGGCCTCGCATAACCCGATCAACTGGAACGGGCTGAAGATGGTGCGCGCAGGCGCGGCCCCGCTGGATGCCGAGACCGGTTTGGCGCAGATCCGTGCGCTGGCCGAGGCCGATGATTTCGGCCCGGCCCGTGCAGGCGCGCAGCGCGATATCAGCACCGAGGCCCGCGCCGCCTATGTCGATCAAGTGCTGTCCTTCGTCGATATCGCCGCGCTGAAGCCCCTCCGGCTCCTGGTCAATGCAGGCAATGGTGCAGCCGGGCCGACATTCGATGCCATTGCCGCAGCCCTTGGCGCGCGCGGCGCGCCGCTGGACTTCGTGCGGATGCATCACACCCCCGATGGCAGCTTCCCCAATGGCATTCCCAATCCGCTTTTGCCGGAAAACCAGCCCGCCACAGCACAGGCCGTCATCGACGCCGGGGCGGATTTCGGGGTGGCATGGGACGGCGATTTTGACCGCTGTTTCTTCTTCGACCATGCGGGCCAGTTCATCCCCGGCGAATATGTCGTCGGCCTGCTGGCCGGGGTGTTTCTGGCAAAACACCCCGGCGCGACCATCATCCACGACCCGCGCGTGATCTGGAACACGCGCGATGTGGTGGCGCGCGCAGGGGGGCGGGCCGTGCAGGCGCGCACGGGGCATGCTTATGTCAAGCAGGTCATGCGCGACGAGGCTGCCATCTATGGCGGCGAGATGTCGGCGCATCATTACTTCCGCGATTTCACCTATTGCGACAGCGGCATGATCCCCTGGCTGGTGATGGCCGAACTGGTCAGTCTCAAGGGCGCGCTTTGTGATCTGGTGGCGGCGCGGCGCGCGGCCTTTCCGTCCTCGGGCGAGATCAATTTCACGCTGGCCGACCCCGCCGCCGCCATCGCACGGGTGCGCGCCACTTTCGCGCCGGACGCGCGCGCCATTGACACGATGGACGGGCTGGGCTTCGACATGGGCGACTGGCGCTTCAACCTGCGCGCGTCCAATACCGAACCGGTCATCCGGCTGAATGTCGAAACACGGGGCGCGGATGTTCAGGAGCACGTCGATGAGGTATCGCTGCATCTGCTTGGTCGGTGACATCGCGTCGGGTTTGCCGCAGGTTCAGATCTGGTAATAGTCACGATACCAGCGCACAAACCGGGCCACCCCTTCGCGGAACGGGGTTTGGGGGCGGTAGCCGGTCAACTGTTGCAGGACCGAGGCATCGGCCCATGTCGCGGGCACATCGCCAGTCTGCATGGGCATGTAGTTGCGGATCGCCTTTTTGCCAAGTTCGTCCTCAATTGCCTCGATGAAGTCCAGCAGGCGCACCTTGTCGGAATTGCCGATATTGACCACCCGGAACGGCGCGGCGGGCGACAGGCTGTCGCCCTCCACCGCTGTATCATGGCCACCCGGCACCGCATCGATCAGCAGGCGGATGCCGCGCACGAGGTCGGTGACATAGGTGAAATCGCGCCACATCTGCCCGTGGTTGTAGATGTCGATGGGCGTGTCTTCCAGGATGCCCTTGGTGAACTTGAACAGCGCCATGTCAGGCCGCCCCCAGGCACCGTAAACCGTGAAAAACCGAAACATAGTGGTCGGCAGGGCATGGATATGGGCATAGGAATGGCCCATCGCCTCGTTCGCCTTCTTGGTGGCGGCATAGATGGTCAGCGGCGT
>SLQN01000503.1 GCA_007131465.1 Paracoccaceae bacterium | reverse complement strand
TATGCTGTGGGCGATGTGACCGACCGCGCCAATCTGACTCCGGTAGCCATCCGAGAAGGCCATGCGTTTGCCGATACCGTCTTTGGCGGCAAGCCCACCTATTTCGATCACGGGCTCATTCCGACCGCGATCTTCACCCAGCCCGAATATGGCACAGTTGGCCTGACCGAGGAAGAGGCCCGCGCGCAAGGCCCGGTCGACGTCTATTGCGCTGCTTTCCGGCCGATGCACAGCCTGTTCGCGGGCCGTGACAATCGCGCGATGATGAAGCTGATCGTTTGCCGCACCAGCGACAAGGTGCTAGGATGCCATATTGTTGCGGATCACGCAGGCGAGATGATCCAGCTTGCGGGGGTCACAATTTCGATGGGCGCAACAAAGGCGGATTTTGACCGCACTCTGGCCGTGCATCCGACCGTGGCCGAGGAACTGGTCACCATGCGGGTTGCGACGCGCAGCCACAGCGAATGAGGGTTGAATTCAGGTGGGGCAGACCCACCTTTCAATATAACGTGAAACAAGTGCAATGATGAATGGAGTCCGGATGTCTGGAAACGGTGGTGGACCTTGGGGAGGCGGCGGCAACCGCGGTGGTGGAAACCGCGGCGGCGGCAATGGCGGTGGCGGTGGTCGCGGCGATGGCCCGAAGCCGATCCCCGAGATTGATGAGATCGTGAAAAAGGGTCAGGAGCAGTTGCGCGTCCTCATGGGCGGGGGCGGTGGCGGCGGCAACGGCCGCGGGACAGGTGGTCCCGGCTTCTCGAAGCGCGGTGTGCTTCTGGGCATGGTCGGTCTGGTCGCGCTTTGGGCGTTCGCGTCGTTTTACACGGTGCGTCCAGAGGAACGCTCGGTCGAATTGCTGTTCGGGCAATACTACAAGACCGGCAACCCGGGCCTGAACTTCGCCCCCTGGCCGGTTGTCAGCCATGAAATCGTGCAGGTCACGACCGAGCGCGTGACCGAAGTGGGCACTGGCCGCAGCGCGCTGGATACCGGGCTTATGCTGACCCGTGACGAGGCCGTGGTCGATATCGAATTTCAGGTCGTCTGGAACGTGACGGACCCTGCCCGCTTCCTGTTCAATCTGGCCGACCCTCGCGAAACAGTGCGCGCCGCGTCGGAATCGGGGATGCGCGACATCATCGCGCGGTCTGAACTCTCGCCGATCCTCAACCGTGACCGTGGTTCTATTGCCGCCGACCTGCGCGCGGCTGTGCAGGGGCTTCTCGACAGCTACGAATCCGGGATCAGCGTGATCCGGGTGAATTTCGACAAGGCCGACCCGCCCGAAGGGGTGATCAACGCCTTCCGCGACGTGCAGACCGCGCGTCAGGAACGCGACCGGCTGGAGCGTGAAGCGGATGCCTATGCCAACCGCGTGCTGGCACAGGCGCGCGGGCAGTCGGCCCAGCTTCAGGAAGAGGCCGAAGCCTACCGCGCCGAAGTTGTGAACAATGCGCAGGGTGAAGCATCGCGCTTCGTCTCGGTCTATTCGGAATATGTGAATGCGCCGGAAGTGACCCGCAAACGGATGTACCTGGAAACCATGGAGCGCGTTCTGGGCGACATGAACCTGACCATTCTGGACAACGTGACATCCACTGAGGGTGGCACAGGGCAAGGCGTCCTGCCATTCCTGCCGCTTGAAGCTGTCACCCGTCAGAGGAGTGCAAACTGATGAAAAAAGCAGGCATCATACTGCCAGTCGTGGTGGTCGCCATCATTACTGCCTTCTCGGCCCTGTTCGTGGTGGATGAGCGTGAAAACGCGCTTGTGCTGCAATTCGGTCAGGTGAAGCAGGAAATCACCGAACCGGGGCTGGGCTTCAAGATCCCCTTCATTCAGGACGTGGTGCGCTATGACGCGCGGATCCTCGGGTTGCAGACGCAGCCGCTGGAAGTCACTCCGCTGGATGACCGCCGCCTTGTCGTCGATGCCTTTCTGCGCTGGCGTCTGGAAGATGTCCGCCGCTTCCGCGAAGCCGTGGGGGTTGACGGCGCGCGCGCGGCACAGGGCCGGATGGACCGCATCATGAACGCCGCCATCCGTGAAGTGCTGGGTTCCGTGCCGTCGAACACAGTGCTGTCCGAAGACCGGACGGCGCTGATGAACCGCATCCGGGATCTTGCCCGGCGCGAGGCGCAGACGCTTGGTATCGACGTGATCGATGTCCGGCTGACACGCACCGACCTGCCGCGCGAGAATCTTGAAGCCACCTTCGCCCGGATGCGGGCCGAGCGGGAACGCGAGGCTGCGGATGAGCGCGCACGCGGGAACGAGGCTGCGCAACGTGTCCGCGCGCTAGCCGACCGGACGGTGGTCGAGCTTGTATCGGCATCGCGCCGTGAAGCCGAGATCATTCGCGGCGAGGCGGATGCCGAACGCAACCGGATCTATGCCGACGCGTTCAACCTTGACCCGGAATTCTTCGCCTTCACACGCTCGATGCAAAGCTATGAACGCGCCTTGCGCGGGGACAATGCCAGCATGGTGCTGCGCCCGGACAGCGAGTTCTTTGCCTTCCTGCGCGGGGATGGTGCAGGCGACGACATCCTGAGCGCTGCGCGTGAAGCGGCGGACCGTATCGCTGAAGACCCGGATTCGGTGCTGCAACGTGCGCCAGCAGCAGACCCGGAAGAGCCGGACGCTGTGCGCGAACTGGAAGCGATCATCGGAAACTGAGGCCGCGCGCGTGAGTGTGCAGACCTTGGTTCTGGCCCTCGGGCTGGTGCTGATTTTCGAGGGGCTGGTCTTTGTACTGGCCCCTCGGCGTATGGAAGAGTTGTTGCGTATGCTCACGGACCTGCCGGTCGAGGCGCGACGCATGATCGGGCTGATTGCGCTTGTGATCGGGGCGCTTGTGGTGAGATTTGCGGGGCTGCTTGGCAGCGGTTGAATGATCCTGACGGGATTTCACGACTGGTTGAAAGCCTGTAACGCAAATTGCGTTTCCGCAGTTATGGCATAGGTTACAGATGGACAGAGATGATCCCGCAATTCGGGGCGTCCCCATCTACAGGAGAAATTCATGAAGTCTCATGCTGCGTATTCGGGCCAAGCCCACCCCGGCATCGCACAGATGCTGCGGCCACTCGCCGCTGCGGTGGTCCTGACCCTTGTAATGATAACCGCGGCGGCCGCTCAGCAGGACCGCCCGGAAAGTTTTGCCGATCTGGCCGAACGCGTCAGCCCCGCTGTGGTGAACATCACTACCACCACGACCGTCGCGTCACGACTTGACGGTGCGCCGCGTCTGCCCGAGGGATCGCCCTTCGAGGATTTCTTCCGTGATTTCTTCGATGGTCCGCAGGGCCGCCCCGGTCGCCCGGAACAGCCGCCTCGCCGCAATCAGGCGCTCGGGTCCGGCTTCGTGATCTCGGATGACGGGTTCATCGTCACCAACAACCATGTCATCGAAGGAGCCGATGAAATCCGCATCGAATTCTTCTCGGGTCTGGAACTGGAAGCCGAACTTGTCGGCACCGACCCGGCCACCGATATCGCGCTTCTGAAAGTCGAACATGACGCGCCCCTGCCACATGTGCCCTGGGGTGATGCCGAGGCCGCCCGCGTGGGTGACTGGGTGATCGCGGTCGGTAATCCGCTGGGTCAGGGGTTTTCGGTGAGCGCTGGCATAATCTCTGCCCGCGGCCGTGCTTTGCAAGGCAATTTCGACGACTATATCCAGACCGATGCCGCCATCAACCGGGGCAATTCCGGTGGTCCGCTGTTCAACATGGATGGCGAGGTCATTGGCGTGAACACCGCAATCCTGTCACCCACTGGCGGGTCGATCGGGATCGGGTTCGCGATGTCGTCATCGGTGGCCACCAATGTGATCGACCAGTTGCTGGAGTTCGGCTCGACGCGGCGCGGTTGGCTCGGTGTGCGCATCCAGGACCTGACCGATGAGATGGCCGAGGCAATCGGGTTGGAGACCCCGCGCGGCGCGATGGTGACCGATGTCATGGACGGCCCCTCGAAAGACGCGGGCATGCTGGCGGGTGATGTGATCCTGCGCTTTGACGACGGCGATGTGCGCGACACGCGCATGCTGGTGCGCCGCGTGGGTGATGCGGGCGTCGGGCGCGATGTGGACGTCATCGTCTTCCGCAATGGTGAGGAGATCACACTATCTGTCACACTCGGCCAGCGCGAACTCTTCGAGGCCGCAGCCCGGTCGAGTGCGCAGGACAATGCCGCACCCGAAGCGCCGTCACGCTTTCTGGGTATGTCATTGCAGGCATTGAACGATACCCTGCGCGCTGAATTGGATCTTCCCTCCACCGCGACAGGTCTGATCGTGCGTGAGGTCGAGCCTGATAGCGATGCTGCCAATAAGGGTGTTCGCGCGGGCGATCTGATTACCGAAGCGAATCAGCAACCGATATCGACGGTGTCGGATCTGGAAGACCGCGCCGCGGAAGCCCGCGAAGCTGGCCGCCGGTCGCTGCTGGTCCTGTTGCGGCGCGAGGGAGATCCGCGCTTTGTTGCACTCGGCCTCGACGACTGACACAGGCGCAGCCCGAAAGACCAGATATCGCGCGCCTCTTTGGTGCGCGATATTCATTTTCAGGGCCGGTCAGTTGCGCGATACCTCGATCGGCACAAGACCAAGCCGCCGCGCAGTGTCCAGCGTGAGAACGGGACTGTTGAACCCGTTGTCGCGCTGAAATGCCTGTACGGCCGCACGCGTCGGCATATCAGCCCGCCCGGTGATCGCACCGTCGAAATAACCGCGCACCTGCAAGGCGCGCTGAAGGCTGGAAATCAGCGCCGGTTCCATCTGTTCGGGACACGGAACGCGAAAGGCCACTTCCTCGATCATGCCCGCCGATTCCGGGCCATGCCCGACACTGTAACGCGCCCAGCATTGGCGCGCATCGGGCATCGGCAAGGCGACATGCGCCATCTCGACCTTTGCCCGGCTTGCGGCAACTGACTCTGCTGCAACCGGGCCTGCCAGTATCGCAGCAAGAATGGCCCATGCCATCCCCCTGCCCCGGCCAGATATTCCCGCTTGTTTCATTTCGCCTGCCTGTTCCATCGTTTCATGGATTTCATGGCACGACACTGACGCCCGATTCGGGCAGAATAACGGCCATTGCGGGGCGAAAGACTGATGGTTATGCGGTTGAAATTCGACTGGTCAAACCGTCCATCCTGCCTTATCTCACGCAGGCGAGCAGCCGGAGAGAGAGGGTTTCATGGCGAAGATCACCTATGTCGAGTTCAACGGCACAGAGCATATAGTCGAGGTTGCCACCGGCATGACCGTGATGGAAGGCGCGCGCGACAATGGCATTCCGGGGATAGAGGCCGATTGCGGCGGTGCCTGCGCCTGTTCCACCTGTCATGTCTATGTGGACCCGGCCTGGGTGGACAAACTGCCCGCAAAAGACCCGATGGAAGAAGACATGCTCGATTTCGCCTATCAGCCCGATGCTGCGCGCTCGCGCCTGACCTGCCAACTCAAGGTCTCGGACGCACTGGACGGGTTGAAGGTGCAGATGCCCGAAAAGCAGATCTGATGCGCCTCGGTCTGGCGGCATGAGCGGTAGCACCCTGCACACCGGACCCGCAATTTCTGTCATCCTGCCCTGCTACAATATCCCCGACCATGTCGGCGCAGCGATCGCGTCACTGCAACGTCAGACATACGCGGATTTCGAGGCACTGGTCATTGATGACGGCTCGGACGATGACACTGCGGTCCGGGCAGAAGCTGCCATCGCGGGGGACGCGCGTTTCCGGCTGTTGCGCAAGCCGCATGGCGGGCTGTCAGCGGCGCGTAATCACGGGCTGGCGGTTGCGTGCGCGCCTTTCATCGCTTTTCTGGACGCTGACGACCAGTTCGCACCGGACTTTCTGCACGAACATCTGCGCGAGATCGAAGCGACAGGGGCGGACTGGACGGCCTGCGGCGTGACGCTGGTCTGGCCCGACCTGTGCGAAAAGCCGCATTCCGCGCTTCATGGCGCGCCCGAGGTGCAGGGCGCGCCGCGCTGGCTTGCGCTGGAAGATGCGCGCGAGGTCGCGCGGCTGTTTCCCTCGGCATGGAACAAGCTGTACCGGCGCAGTCTGATCGGTGATCTTCGCTTCCCCGATCAGGCGCTTTACGAGGACCACCCGTTTTTCTGGCAGCTTGCCTGCCGGTCAGAGCGCATCCGTTATCTGCCGCAGCCTTTGTATCGCTATCATCAGGGCCGCGCAGGGCAGATCACCACCCGCGCTGATGCCGGAATATTGCAGCAGCTTGCGCGGATCAACGAGGTCGCGGCGATCGTCAGGCGCAGCGCCATGACCAAACAGCAGGTCGGGCTGTCACGTCTGGCCACCCGCGTTATTCATGAACGCCTGCAACAGAACCCCGCCCCGGCGCTGCGCGCGGAATTTCTGACGCAGGCGCGCAAAACCCTGCACCGCAACGGCTTAGGCTGGACGCGGGGCGGTGCCGCCGATATCGACCCGACCCCGGCCCCGGACATTGACCCCGAGTTTCGGTTGGATGTGCTCGTCTGCGGGCCGGAGGGGGCCGCGCGACAGGCCACGTGTGCAGCCCTTGACGCCCAGCGCCTGCCAGTCGCTTGCACCCTCGCCACATCAGCCGACAGACCGCTGGAATCGCTATTCGTGCTTCTTCACCAGAGTTCCGCAACCTGGATCGTATTTATGGGCGCGGGCGATGTCCCGCACCCCGACTGGGGGCTTGCCTGCGTCGAGCATGCCCGCGAGCAGGGCCTTGAGCAGGGTGCCCCCTGCGCGGCCATTGTCTGCGCTGGCATGCAGGGCGACATTCCTGATATCGGACGCGCCACACCGCAAGGCCCGTTCGTCCCCCGGACTGCCATGCTGATCCTGCGCCGAACTGCGCTGGCCGGGTGGCTGGAGGAACAGCCGCAAATAGCATCGGCGCTGGCTCGCCTGCCGGACGCGATTGTCTTGCCCTGCCTCGCAGCCCATATGGCGGCGCTGGGCGGGTTATGCTATCAGCCTGCCCCGCTGATGACCCTGGCGCAACGCCCGGCTTTGCCGTTGCACAAGACGGCGTGGCGCATCGCAGGGTTGTCGTACGCGCTCTGTCCGTTGCCCGGGCAGTGGCGCGCTGCGCTGTTCGCGCATCTGGCGCAGATGGAAATGGGACAGGCGCGGACCCGGCCCGCCCGTCTGGCCCGCGCACTCGCCGCAGGGCTGGCCCGACGTCGCAGCGGGTTGCCCGCGCCGCCGATGGCTGATCACCTGGGGCCGTATCTGCGCGTTCTGCTGGGATGCAGATAGGGTCAGAACAGGTGCTTGAGTTCGGGGCACAGTTT
>SLQN01000216.1 GCA_007131465.1 Paracoccaceae bacterium | reverse complement strand
GGGGCCGAGCCCTGGACCAACGCCATGCGCCAGGAGATCGAACAGGCCTTCGACATGCATGCCGTCGATATCTACGGGCTGTCCGAAGTGATGGGGCCGGGTGTCGCCAATGAATGCGTCGAGACGAAGGACGGGTTGCACCTGTGGGAAGATCATTTCTACCCCGAGATCATCGACCCCGAAACCGGCCGCGTGCTGCCCGATGGCGAGATGGGCGAGTTGGTCTTCACCACGCTGACCAAGGAAGGGTTGCCGATCATCCGCTACCGCACCCGCGATCTGACGCGGCTTTTGCCCGGCACGGCGCGGTCCATGCGCCGGATCGAGAAGATCACCGGGCGCAGCGACGACATGATCATCCTGCGCGGGGTGAACATCTTTCCCACCCAGGTCGAGGAACAGATCCTGAAATGCCCGGGCCTTGCGCCGCATTTCCAGATCGAACTGACCCGGTCCGGGCGGATGGACGACATGACTGTCCATACTGAAGCCAGCGTCACGGCGGCCAGTGCCGAGGCCCGGACAGACAGCGCGCGCGCGCTTGCCCATCACATCAAGAGCACGCTGGGCGTCAGCGCGCATGTTGTGGTGCATGATCCCGGCGGCGCGCCGCGGTCGGAAGGCAAGGCGCGACGCGTCATCGACAACCGCCCGAAGGCGGGCTGAGCAATGGCCCGCGCGCGCGCTCATGATTTCGAGGAAAAGCAGCGCAGCATCCTGCGCAGCGCTGCGGCTGTCCTTGCCGAAGCCGGGATGGACAAGGCCTCCATGTCGCAGATTGCCGCGCGGGCGGATGTGTCGAAGGCCCTGCTTTATCACTACTATCCGGGCCGAGATGCGCTGATCTTCGACATCCTGCGCACGAACCTTGTCGCGCTGGAAGCCGCCGTCATGGCCGCTGATGACCCGGACGCGCCGCCACGCGCGCGCCTGCGCGCGCTGGTCCATGCCGTTCTGGAGCAATACCGGGATGCCGATGACACCCACAAGGTGCAACTGAACGCAACCCAGGCCCTGCCGCAGCCCCAGCGCGACGAGATTCTGGCGATCGAGCGGCGGATCGTGCGCCGCTTTGCGCAGGTCATCCGTCAGATCAACCCTGATCTGGAGGCCTCGCGTCCGATCCTGATGCCGGTGACCATGTCGCTCTTTGGGATGATGAACTGGGTCTATATGTGGTTCAAGGATGGCGGCGCGGTCAGCCGCGCGGATTATGCCGATCTGGCAACGGATATTCTGCTGGGCGGAATCGCCGAGTTGCGCTGAGGCAAGGCCGGGCTGACCGTTTGCGACCACAAGCGACTTTCCCAATGACAGAACGCCCGCCGGGTGGGCGGGCGTTTGAAGTCTTTGCAGGATGGTCCGGTCTTAGCGACGGATGCCCAGCTTGCCGATCAGATCGCGGTAACGGGCTTCATCCTTGGCCCTGACATAATCCAGAAGCTTGCGGCGGGTGGCCACGAGTTTCAGAAGGCCACGGCGCGAGTGGTTGTCCTTCTTGTGGGTCTTGAAATGCTCGGTCAGGTTCGAGATGCGCTTGGTCAGTACAGCGACCTGAACCTCGGGCGAGCCGGTATCGCCTTCGGCGCGGGCGTATTCCTTGATCAGTGCGTTCTTGTCTTCAACGGTAATCGACATCGGGGTCTCCTTGGTCTGGGGTGAAGGCACAGGCCGGGATGTCGTCCAGCGGGGCCGAGAGATCATGCGCGGCGCATAAAGCAGAATCATTGGCAGGGAAAGCCCCAAAAGCGCTGATCTGCTGGCCTGCCCTGTTAACCATTTCAGCAGAATCACGCCTCGGAAAGGGCGAAATGGCTTCGGTCGGGGCCGTCCGGCAGGCATACTGCTGCCGGGGTGTGGCAGCGGAATCGATCCGCTGTTGTGAAGGGTTTGTGCAATGTGGATGTTTCTGGGTTTGTTCGCTGCGATGGCGATGTCGTCCGTTTCGGATATGTTCATGGCGAAGGACGCCAGCGCGCGGGAAGATGACGATGATGACCCGCAGCGGTCTGCCGAATCGCAGGCCGAGGCGGGGGCACCGCAGAGCCTGAGCCCCGGCGCAGCGCTGATTGTGGCGTTGGATGCGGATCTGTCTGATGACAGGCCAGCCGATCCCGATTCGGAATGGCCAGGACATGAGTTGATGGGCGCGGCTGCGCCCGGGGGCTGGATTGAAAACACTGGCTCAGACATGAGCCTGTTCGACGATCTGGATGAACGCACCCACAGCAGCGACCAATATCCGCCCGCCCGGTTGCCTGCGTCCGTGCAGGACGGGGGGGCTGGACCGCCGCGCTGGTCGGGCTGTGACGTCTTGCCGCAGGGTCAAGTCCCGTCGGACATGGGTCTGTTCGATGATCTGGACGAGCGTATCCATAGCAGTGACTTGCGTCCGCCTGCCGAGTCGCCTTCGTTCGTGCAGGGCGGGGGTGATGAGCCGCCGCCAGAGTCGGGCGGTGCCGCCTTGTCGCATGAGAACCGCCTGTCAGAAATTGGTCTGTTCGATGATCTGGATGAACGCATCCATAGCAGCGACGACTATCCGCCTGCCCAGCCCCCTGCGCCCGTGGTACTGGAGGGCGGGGAGGGCGACGACCTGCTGCGCGGATCGGGGGCCGATGACAGCCTATCAGGCGGGGCGGGCAATGACACCCTGATCGGTGCAGGGGGCAACAACCTGTTGCAGGTGGACAGCGGCAACAACCTTCTGCGCGGGGGCGAGGGCAATGATGTGCTGTTGGGCGGAACCGGAAATGACACACTGGAAGGCGGCTGGGGCGATGACCTGCTTGTGGCCGGCGGCGGTGACAATCTGCTGATGGGCGGGGCCGGGAATGACACGCTTGTGGGCGTCAAGCTAGACGATCAGGGGCAGGACCAGAGCGGGGTGAATATCCTCAATGGTGGTGCGGGCGATGATCTGCTGATCGCAGGACAGGGCGACATCCTGCATGGTGGCGCAGGGGCCGACACTTTCGCGCTGGGCGACTGGCTGGCGCAAGGCGCGCCGGTGACCATCGTGGATTACACTGTCGCAGAGGATCAGTTCGTGCTGCATTACGACCCTGCGCGCATGCTGGCCCCGGAGGTGGCGGTCAGTTTCGACCCGGCGCATCCTGACACGGCGGAAATCCGTCTGAACGGCCATGTCATCGCGTATGTCGCGAATGCTCCCGACCTGCGCGCCGGGGATATCATGCTGGTGGCCGCACACCCGGCCATGATCGCGCATGCGGCGGAATAGAGGCGCAGCGCCGGGCCTGATCGGGTGTATACCGGGACAGGAAGGCGCAGCGCAGTCCCGGCCTTTGCGCCGGGGCCTCGTGGCGAATAATGTCTCGGGGCTGGGGCAGCGAATGCGACCAGCGCCACCGCAGCTTAACTGACGGAAACAACCTCGACCGCGAAGGTCAGGTCCTTGCCGGCCAGCGGATGGTTCGCGTCCAGCGTCACGGATGTGTCTGTGACCTCGGCAACCATCACCGGAACCGCGCGCCCCTCCGGGGTCTGCATTTGCAGCATCGTGCCCTGTTCCAACGGGATCGAGTCGGGAATCTGGTCGCGCGGCACATCCTGACGGGCCTGCGCCTGATAGTCGCCGTAAGCTTCGGTGCAGGGAATGGTGACAGTCTTCTGTTCGCCCGCGCGCATGCCTTCGATCGCGCGGTCCAGGCCGGGAATGATTGCGCCGGACCCGACTTCGAATTCCAGCGGATCGCGCCCTTCGGAACTGTCGAAAACGGACCCGTCTTCCAGCGTGCCTTTGTAGTGAATCTGAACCTTGTTGCCGGCAGATGCCTGCGTCATGGGATATCCTTTCGGTGAGGGGGAGGTGAATGGACAGAGGCGCGCAAGCTCGCGCGGTTCTCTGGCAGTACATATATAGAATGCCAAGACTGCGCCCGGTTGTAAACCCACACGCCCGGACTGGCGCAGCGTGGCCGCCTTGACGTGCAGCCTTTTGGGCGGCATACCCCGCCCGCAACGCGGAGTGTCCCAATGACTGCCCCCCCTTCCCCCCCGGAAAACCGCAATTTCTATGGCCGGATCAAGGGCAAGACCCTGCGCCCGGTCCAGAAGCGGCATCTGGAGGAAGATCTGGCGGCGCTGCGCCCCGTGGGTGTCAGCCAGCAGGACAACCCGGACCGCACTGTCATAGACCCGCATGCGATCTTTGGCGATGACCGCCCGCTCTGGCTGGAGGTGGGCTTTGGCGGGGGCGAGCATCTGGTGCATCAATGCCAGATGCATCCCGATGTCGGCTTCATCGGCTGCGAGCCCTATATCAACGGCGTTGCCATGCTTTTGGGCAAGATCCGGCAGGCCAATGTAGCGAACCTGCGCATCCACCCCTGGGATGTGCGCGAATTGTTCGATGTGCTGCCCGATCAGTGCCTGGAGCGCGTCTTTCTGCTGTATCCCGACCCCTGGCCCAAGACACGCCATCACCGCCGCCGCTTTGTCACGCCGGATTATCTGGACCCGCTGGCACGCGTGCTCAAGCCCGGCGCGGTGTTGCGCGTGGCCACTGATATTCCCGATTATGTGCGCCAGACGCTGGAAGAAGTGCCGCCTGCCGGGTTTGACTGCCTGACCCCTGCGCCTGCGGATTGGGCGACGCCCTGGGACGGTTGGCCCTCCACCCGGTATGAGCAGAAGGCCCTGCGCGAAGGGCGCGCGCCGCATTATCTGACTTTCCGGCGCAACGACGCCCCCCCGCGCTGATCCGGATTTTGCACCTTCCGTCCTGGCACCGCCGCCGATTCCGGTTCCGGATAGTCGGCCAAGAGGGGACGCCAGATTACCTTGCTGCCCACTGTCGAATCGCGCTATGGAACAAAACAGGAACTAAATGCCTGTCTGGTGAAGGAACCCCATGTCTGCGACTGGCCCTGACGGTTATGCCGAACTTTGCGTGACGTCGAATTTCACCTTTCTGCGTGGCGCGTCGCATCCCGAGGAACTGGTCGCGCGCGCTGTCGATCTGGGGCTGGCCGCGATTGCCATTACCGACCGCAATTCGCTGGCCGGGGTCGTGCGCGCGCATGTGGCGCTGCGCGAACTGGCCCGCGCGCGGGCCGAGAGGCTGCCCATCCGGTCGCACCGGCAGACCGACACCTCCAGCCGCCAGACCGATGCCGGTGCTGCCCTGCCCGTGGCGCAAGGTCCATTGCCCCGGCTGGTGGTGGGGGCACGGTTGGTGCTGGCCGACAGCGCCGTGGAATGGCTGGCGCTGCCCTTGTGCCGCGCGGGCTATGCGGGCCTGTCGCGGCTGCTGAGCCTTGGCAAGCGCCGCGCGGCCAAGGGCCAGTGCGATCTGCGCCACGCCGATCTTCTGGCCGGCGCGGATGAACTGGCGCTGATCGCCCTGCCCCCCGACCCCTGCACGCCCGCGCAAGAGGCCCAGATGCGGGCAATTGCCGCGCGCTGGCCGGGGAATTGCTATCTTGGGGCCGCCCCGCGCTATGACGGGGATGATGTTGCGCGGCTGGAGGCGCGCGCGCATCTGTCGGCGCGGCTGGCCCTGCCGATGGTGGCGCTGGGCGATGTGCTGATGCACCATGCGCAGCGCCGCAGGCTGGCCGATGTGCTGACCTGCCTGCGCCTTGGCTGCACCATCGACACGCTGGGCGCGCGTGCGCTGCCCAATGCCGAAGCGCGCCTGAAACCGGCCGCCGAGATGGCGCGGATCTTCGCGCAGCACCCGGCCGCGATCCGCCGGACGCTGGAAATCGCCGACCGCTGCGCCTTCAGTCTGGACGAGTTGTCCTATGAATACCCCGATGAGGTCACGGATGGCGAACCTGCGCAGGCGCGGCTGGAACGGCTGGTGCAGGCAGGGCTGTGGCGGCGGTTTCCCGGCGGGGCCGCACCCGAGACGACAGAAAAGGTCGCCAAGGAATTGCGCATCATCCGTAGCTTGGGCTTTGCTGCCTATTTCCTGACGGTCCATGACATTGTGGAGTTTGCGCGCGGGCGCGGCATCCTGTGTCAGGGCCGGGGGTCGGCGGCCAATTCGGTGATCTGCTATGCGCTGGGCATTACCGAAGTGCCCCCCGACACCATCTCCATGGTGTTTGAACGCTTCATGTCCGAAGCGCGGGGCGAGCCGCCCGACATAGATGTGGATTTCGAGCATGAGCGCCGCGAGGAGGTGATCCAGCATATCTATGCGCGCTACGGGCGCGAACGGGCCGGGCTGACGGCCACGGTCATTCATTTCCGCTCGCGCGCGGCTGTGCGCGAGGTGGGCAAGGTGATGGGGCTGTCGGTGGATATCGTCTCGGCGCTGGCTGCGTCCTCGATGGGGTGGCGTTCCGGCCCGCCTGCGCCGGAACGGCTGCGTGAACTGGGTCTGGACCCGTCCGACCCGCGTCTGGCCCGGACGATGGCCCTGATCGCCGAGATCATCGGCTTTCCGCGCCATCTGAGCCAGCATGTGGGCGGCTTTGTCATCACGAAGGGGCGGCTGGATGAGTTGTGCCCCATCGAGAACGCCGCGATGGAGGGGCGCACGGTCATCGAATGGGACAAGGATGACATCAATGCGCTGGGCATCCTGAAGGTGGATGTGCTGTCGCTGGGGATGTTGACCTGCATCCGCAAATGTTTCGATCTGGTGGCCGCGCATGGTGGGCCGCGCTATAGTCTGGAGAACCTGCCGCGCGAGGATACGGCGACTTATGACATGCTGTGCCGGGCCGATGCGATTGGCGTCTTTCAGGTGGAATCCCGCGCGCAGATGAATTTCCTGCCCCGGATGCGCCCACGCGTCTTCTATGATCTGGTGATCGAGGTTGCCATCGTGCGCCCTGGCCCGATTCAGGGCGGCATGGTGCATCCCTATATCCGCCGCCGTCAGGGCAAGGAGGCGGTGCATCTGCCCAGCCCCGAATTGCGCGGGGTGTTGGAACGCACGCTGGGCGTGCCGCTGTTTCAGGAACAGGCGATGCAGATTGCCGTGGTCGCCGCAGGCTTCACCCCCGAGGAAGCGGACCGCCTGCGCCGGTCGCTGGCCACGTTCAAGCGCATGGGCACGATCGGCAGCTTTCGCGACCGGTTCCTGGCTGGCATGCTTGAGCGCGGCTATGAGCCTGCCTTCGCCGAGGCCTGTTTCGCCCAGATCGAGGGGTTTGGCGAATATGGCTTCCCGGAATCCCACGCCGCCAGCTTCGCGCTGCTGGTCTATGCCTCGGCCTGGGCGAAATGCCACCACCCGGCGGCCTTTGCCTGGGCGCTTCTCAACAGGCCGCCGATGGGGTTCTATGCACCCGCTCAGATCGTGCGCGATGGGCGCGATCACGGGATCGAGGTGCGGCCTGTCTCGG
>SLQN01000267.1 GCA_007131465.1 Paracoccaceae bacterium | reverse complement strand
GGGCGATGACCGGCTGGCATGGCTGCGCGGGCTACCGTTAAGCTATCAGTCGGGCAATGTCTTCGTGGCCCATGCCGGGGCCGACCCGCATGTCCCGGTCGATGCGCAACTCGACGAGCATCTGTTGTGGGGGCACCCCAAATTTCTGGTAACAGACCGTCGTGACGGGGTCTGGGTCGCGCATGGCCATACGATTTTCGAAAAAGCAAGGCTGCACAACGGGCGAATCAGCGTCGATACCGGAGCCTATGCCACCAGCATGCTCAGCGCGGCCTTCATCGATACCCAGTTTTGCCGGTTTCTGACGGTGCGGCGTTAGTTTCCTCATCCCGGGCAAGTCTCACCGAAATGCAGCGCTCGGCAATCTCACGTATCGACTTTGCAGACTTGGTCGTTTATACTGGAAATATTAGGTGATATCGTGCGCTTGGTAGGTGATCTCGTGCACTTGGTACGCGTGTTGTTTTTTGGAGAAGAATGAACATGGCAAAACGGTACAGCCCTGCGATGCAAATCCTCGCTCTGGCCGGGGCAGTGCTGCTTGTGGACGCAGGCAGCCGCACAGCGCAGGCCGAAACGATCGAGGTGTTGATCGAACTTGCGCGCAACGATGCGTCGCAGGATGTCGTGGCACTGTCCGGTTCGGACCTTGTCGCGATACTTGAGGCTGCCACCGAAGCAGAGCGTGCAGAATTGCTGGCGCTGTTGCCCAGCGGCGATCTGGATGCGCTGGTTGCCGCGCTCGTGGGCGGTGGCGCTGCGCCGTCGCTGATTGCCAGTGTCGTCGTGGCCAGTATTCCGCTTGATGACGCGGGCGGAGAGCGGTTCTGCCGTGTCGTGGAACAGAATGCGCCTCCAGTTGCCCTGCCTGCCATTTCGGCGGCGCTGGTGGAGGAGCTCGGCCGGGTCGTATCTGTGTCCGGGGACGTGAATCCTGCTCTGATCGAGGAAATAACCAACTGCGCAATCGCTCTGGACCCTCGGCCCGGAACGATTGATGCGATCATCGCTGTAGCCAATGCAGCGACAGCCACCAACGGCCCCGAGGCGATCGGGCGCGCGCTTGCACTGATCGCAGAGACAGCGGCGCCGGAACTGGCATCTGCGATTGAAACCGCCGTCGCGATTTCCGGGAATGACCGGCTGGCGACAGCCTTCAGCGCTGCGGCTGGCGTGCCGCCTGTCGCTGATGTGCCGGTCCAGCCACCTGTGCCGCCCGCGCCGCCAGTGCCGGTTATTCCCGCCGCTGCGATTGGCGGCGGTGGTGCAACCGGTGGCGGGGATGATGCGAGCAGGACCGGGGAGGATTTCATTCCCTTTGCGGGTGGGTCCGGCGGTGACGGTCTCAGCGGAACAGGCGGCGGCGTGACGCGAAGCACTGACAGTGGAAGCGGACCAGTGGTCAGCCCCCAGTAATTCTGCTGCCATCGATAGAAGGGACATGCCCCGGACTTCTGGGGCATTGTTCATTTGAGAATAATGATTGTGCCGTGGCGTCCCCGTTCAGGAACTTGAAATGAACCGACAGACGACTGATGTGTTTGCGACACAGAGCGGTGACCCCAATGCCAATGTGGTCCATCTGGACGTGCGCCGGGCCATCTCCTTCTTCACGCGCAACAAGTGGTTCTTCGCGCTTGCGATGGCGTCCGGGATCATGCTCAGCCTTGCTTATCTGGCCACGACAACGCGGATCTACACGTCTGCAGTGGAGATCAGCCTTGGCACGACGCCGGATACCCAGACATTTCTGGACTTCTCGGGTGTGTCGGGTGCGCGGCAACCCATACTCCACCTCGAAACCGAAATTCAGGTTCTGCGCTCCGAACGTATAGCTGAACGCGTTGTCAGATCGCTTGACCTGCACGAATCGGAAGCTTTCATCCAGCGACCGCAAACCGGGATCAGCCGCGCATTCGGTTATGTGTTCGGTCTGCGGGAAAAGATCACATCCATGATCCGCGGAATCTTTGCGGACGGGACGCCAGACTTCACTCCGAGTGAAGCTGATCGTCAGAACCTCGATATTGAACGAGCCGCGCGTATCTTGCGATCAAACATGAGTGTCTCTTCCATTCGCGATAGCAGTGTTGTTCAGGTGCAGTACCGATCAGTGTCGCCCCGTCTTTCAGCGCAGGTCGCGAATGGTATTGCTGCAGCCTATATCGAGGATCAACTCCAATCGACAGATGAAGCCTCGCAACGGGCAATCGACTGGTTACGTGAGCGCACCGACCAGTTGCGTGATCAGTCCGAACGCCTGTCCGCGATTGCCGAGGATTTCCGGGTCGCGAACGATCTGCTGGGTGTCGATATCGATCGCCTTGCGGATGCCGAATTCGAAACTCTGACCCGGAACCTTGTCGATGCACGCGCAAGACTTGTCGACCTCGAGGCTCTCAGCCGACGTCTGGACCAGATCGTGGCGTCCAACGACACATCCGCAGTTGTGCGCGAAACTGCAACGCAGGGCATTACCGCGGGGCTGCGGTCACGCTATCTGGAAGTTGCACGGTCCTATAACAACCTGGCCTCGACACTGGGCGAAGATCACGCCCAGACCGAGCGCCGCCGCCGCGAACTGGACGACATCGAAGCCATGATGTTCGAGGAGATCCGACGCAGCGCGGAATTGATCCGAAGCGATCTGAACGCTGCGCGCGAACGTGTCGCGAGCCTTAAGGACGCGCAATCCGAGGCCTCGCTGCGTGTCGGTGCGGATCAGTCCGTTCTGACCCAGTTGCGCGAACTTGAACGCAACGCTGAAACTGTACGCTCCCTCTATACCAGTTACCTTCAGCGCTATCAGGAAGCGCTGCAACGCCAACAGATCCCGACATCTTCCGCGCGGGTTCTCAATCGCGCGCAGCCGGGGGGACAAAGCTTCCCACGGCCGAATTCCGTGCTGGCCATGGGGGGGCTTGGCGGTTTTTTCCTTGCAATCCTGCTGATGGGGTTCCGAGAATTTCGCGACAACAAGGTCCGCTCCGAAGACCATGTGCGAGATGACCTCGGGCTGGAGTTTCTGGGTGGGTTGACGATCATCAAGGGGCGGTTGCGGAGCGTGCCGGTCAGACAGGCCGCGGCATCGGAATTGCGCGACCGCGAATTGCTGATGCCGGAGACCCTGTCATTCGCGACCGACAACCCGATTTCCAGCTATGCCGAAGCGCTGCGCACAGGCAAGATGAGCATTTCGCTGCGGCGCCGCCAGACAGCGCGCGGGGCCAAGATCGGCGTTGCGTCCTGTTTTCCGTCAGAAGGCAAGACCACGACCATCGGGAATTTTGCCAATCTGCTGGCTCAACAGGGCAAGCGTGTCATGCTGATCGACGGCGACATGCGCAATCCGGGCCTGACCCGCGCCTTCGGGCGCGAATTCGATGCGGGTCTCGTCGATGTCCTGCTTGGCGACGCGGATTGGCGCGGCGTCTATCATACGGTTAAATCGACAGGGCTTCACGTCCTTCCCAACAGCAAGGCCCGGGCGATTCACACTGCCGAATTGATGGGCAGCGACAACATGGCAGCGCTGCTGGCCGATCTTGACCAAGTTTATGATTTCGTTCTGATCGACCTGCCGCCCCTTGGGCCGGTCGTCGATGCGCGTGCGGTGCTCGACAAGCTTGATGGCCTGCTTTTCGTGATCAAATGGGGCAGCACGCCGGTAGACCAGGCGCAACGCATTCTGCGCACGGACCCGCGGTTGAACGACATGTGCTTCGGCGCGTTTCTGAACATGTTCGATCCCAAGAAGGCACATGCCTATGGGGCGTATAGCGGCTACAGCCAGTATCGTTCCTATTACAAGTCCTATTACCGCGATGGCTAGGCTGGGTCTGTTGCTGTGCGGTTTGCTGACGCTGGCGGTAATCTGGACACAATCGGCGAGCGTGGTCGTGTGGGGCAGCTATGCGGCGCTGGTTACCCAGATCGAGGGTGGCCGGTTCGAGGTCGAGGACCTTGGTCCGATCGATGTGATGCTGACACGCGGTTTGACGGAAAACTGCGCGGCCCTGCGCGCCCGGACCCCTGTGACCCTGCATCTTTATGCCGGCGATCTGATTGCATGGCAGGTCGGGGCGAATGTCTTCGCCCCGACTGACGCAGCCGAGCTGGTCGCGCAGCGCGAGGCGACACGTCATATCCTGCACCGCGCCCTTGCCTGCACGCCCACGGATGGTGATCTCTGGCTCAAGCTCGCGATGATTGCGCGGGCGCTGAATGAACCCCCGGCGCAAGTGGAACATTACATCGCCCTTTCCGAAAGATATGCGCCACATGAAGGCTGGATCAGCACCCGACGCGACCGCTTGTTCTGATCCTGCCGCATCGCGTCATGAGGTGGTGCGGCCACCGGTCCCGTAGGTGATGTCATGCCATGCCTTCGGATCCCTGGCATCCTGCACGAACAGGAACGTGTAGGGGGTTGCCGACCAGGGCAGAATGCGCGCGGTCATGTTGTCCAGCACAAAATCCGTCCCCCCGATCGTGGCCAGAAGGACGGCGTGATATGTGCCATGCCTCGTGCGCGTCAGCGCGATCCGCAGCGCCTTGGTGGGCCAGCCAAGCTGCAGGAGTTCCTTGCGCTTTTGCAGGGCATAATCCTCGCAATCGCCCGCATCGACATCGACATCCCAGCTATCGAAACCCACATCGGGCAAGGGCGCGATGGCCCTGTTGACCGTGACATTGACGCGCTGCGCCTGCTTCAGCAGGGCAGCGGGGGTTGCATTCCGGTCGCGCCTGTCGGACCTGACTTCGCATTGATCGGGATAGACGATACAGAACCTGACATGTGCCAGCACCGGCCGGCGCGGCGAGAGGTCGAGTTTCTGCGCCAGCAGGCCCCCCTGCGGAAGACTTTGTCCGGCCTGTGCTGTCTCCAAGGTCGAAAAGAAACCTGCGCACCCAATCGCGGATATCGCAGCGAACCTTGTCCAGAGGGGTAGCTTCGCCCGTTGCAGCCCTCGCCCTCGCCCTTGCCCGAAAGAAACGCCCGGCCGGCTTGGACGGATATGCTGCATAAGTTGCAGGAACATGTTGTCACCCTCTCCTTGAAACACCCAAGGCAAGGATCGCGGCGAAGCGGGCAGGTTTCTGGGGAAACTGGCGGCAGAAATCTGGCTTTCGCAGTCAATTATATCAAGAAAATCAAGGGTCTGTTAACGCTGCCCCGAGCTCCGTGTCTTGCGCGCAGGGGTATTTCGGACACACCGGCGGTGCGTTGCCGAATCCTGGGCCAGGGGTCCGCCCCGGGATGCGCAGGCCAATCCGCTGCGTTTGCCCTGCCAAAACGCGCGAAAGTGTTTGGCGCTGCGCCGCGGTTTTCCCTATTCTGCCCGTAACCTTAACAATGGACCTTGCAATGCCCGCTTTCCTGTCCCGAACCTGCCTTGCCTTTCTGGCCGCGACCCTTTTGTTGGCGGCCCCGTTGCGCCCGGCGCAGGCCGGGGATCTGTCGCGCGCCTTCCTGTTGCCGGAACTGT
Organism: Paracoccaceae bacterium; assembly: GCA_007131465.1. Classification (GTDB taxonomy): domain Bacteria; phylum Pseudomonadota; class Alphaproteobacteria; order Rhodobacterales; family Rhodobacteraceae; genus Roseinatronobacter. Next base: position 1,862 of record SLQN01000267.1, on the reverse strand, counting down.
TCGAGATCATGGCCGAAGAGGGGCGCCGTTCGGCCGTGGCCGATGGTGAAATCCCGCTTCAGGGGCGGGCGCTGGCCGAATTCAAACGCGATGTGGCTGCCATCTACGACGCAGAGGCGATGCGCGCCGCCTTTGAAGCCAGCCTCATGGCCGAACTGGCGTCACAGCCCGACGTGTTGGCCGATGCGCTCGATTTTGCCGCGACCGAACTGGGTGGGCGGATCCTGCGGCTGGAAATCTCGGCCCGCGCGGCGCTTCTGGAAGACGAGATCGAGGAGATTTCGCGCATCACGCTGGAAGAGGCCCGCGACGCCGATGGCCCGCGCGCCGCGCGGCTGGACATGGTGCGCGCGCGCATCGATGCCAATGATCTGGTCGATCTGAACGTCTCATTGGGGTTGAACACCAGCCTTGCCTATTACCGTGGCATGTTGTCGGCACAGGCCACGCAGTTGCTGGGTGCGGATGACTTGCTCAGCCTCGTGTGGTCACAGGAAGAGTTGCTGCGTGCCGATATCGAGGACTGGATCGAATCCTATTTTCTGCTGGCCTATCAACCGCTGAGCGATGAAGATTTACGAACTTATACGGAGTATCTGTCCACCCCGTTCGCTCAGGCCTTCAATCTGGCCATGTTCACGGCCTTCGATCAGGTATTTAGCGATCTGTCGGTGGAACTGGGTCGCGTTATGGGGCAGGGGATGGTGGCCGAGGAATTGTGATGGCGTCACCCCACAATCCCGCTTTCAAGCCGCTGGCCCAGCCGGTCGAGAAAGTCCAGGCAGGCGGCCAACTGGTCCAGCGACAGGTATTCATCGGGCCTGTGAGCCTGTGCAATCTCGCCCGGACCGCAGATCACTGACGGGATACCGATAGCCTGAAACAGCCCCGCTTCCGTGCCGAAGGGAACCAGCCCCGCGCTGTTCGCGCCAGTCAGGTCCATCACCAGGTCGCGCGCGGGGTTGTGGGCCTGCGGGATCAGGCCGGTCACTTCGGCCACGACCTCGGTGCGGATATCGGCTCCGGGATGGCGCGCGCGCATGGCAGGCAGCCAGTCACCTTGCACCAAATCCGCCAGCGCGGCCTTGACGAAATCGGCGTCTGACGGCTGCACCGGTCGCATTTCCCATTCCAGCCGCGCCTTGCCAGGGATGACATTATGCGCCAGACCCCCAACCAGGAGGCCTGGATTGATCGTGCTGTGGGGCGGGTCGAACGGGCAGTCTGCAGGGGCGCGCGCTTTCAGCGCCGCGCGCAGATCGACCAGCGCCAGCGCGAACCGTGCGGCATATTCCACCGCATTGACCCCCAGATCGGGGGCCGAGCCATGTCCTTCCAGCCCGGTGAACCATGTCGTATATTCGTAACAGCCCTTGTGCCCGTCGATCACCTGCATGCGCGACGGCTCGCCGATGATCGCGGCGGCGGGTTCGATCCCCCGCGCCTGCAAGCTGGCCGTCAGTGCCTGTGCGCCGAAACAGCCGATCTCCTCGTCATAGGTGAAGGCGAAATGCACAGGCACGGCCAGATCGCGGCGGGCGAAGTCCGGGGCCATCGTCACGCAGGCGGCGACAAAGCCCTTCATGTCGCACGTGCCGCGCCCGAACAGCTTGCCATCGCGTTCGGTCAGCGTGAACGGGTCGCTGGTCCAGGGCTGGTCGGCCACAGGCACGACATCCGTATGCCCCGACAGGATGACCCCGCCCACGCGTTCCGGCCCAAGCGTCGCAAAGAGGTTCAGCTTCGCGCCGGTCACGTCCGGCTCCAGCCAGACCCTTGCGCCGCAAGCCTCCAGCAAGTCCGCCAGATATTCAGTGATCGCACGGTTGCCATCGGTCGAGATGGACGGAAAGGCCACCAGT
>SLQN01000347.1 GCA_007131465.1 Paracoccaceae bacterium | reverse complement strand
TCGCCAGCACCCATTCCGCGCCATCGCCCGCCAACGCATCCACGGCGGCCTTGTAGAAGAACGGCGTGCCCACGGCCACGATCTTGGCGAGCACCAGCATGACCAGCGCCAGCGTTACCCGCTGGCGCACCCAAAGCTTGTCTGCGGGCCATAGATACGGCATCACGCGACGGATGGTGCGCCAGCCGCTGGCGCGTTCCTGTGCCGATGTTGGCGTGGCGGGAGAGGTCGGGTCGGTCTGGGTTGCGGACATCACGGTCTTTCATCTGCTTGCCGGGATATCTAAGCCGCAGCCGGGGGAATGACCAGACAGGCTCTTGCCGCCTCTACTCCGCCGCTTCGGGCAGGATGAAGACCTGCCCCGGAAAGATCAGGTCCGGGTTGCGGATCTGGTCGCGGTTTGCGTCGAAGATGCGCATATACCGCCACCCCTCGCCGAATTGCTGTTCCGACATCCCCCAGAGCGTGTTGCCGGGCTGCACGATCAGCGCCTGCGGGCCGCTCGCTGTGCGCGCAATCTCCGGCGTCACGCGCTCGAACGGGATTTCCGCGCGCGAGACAACCTGCGCCGCTGCGTCCAGTTCGTCCACGCGCAGCCGGTAGACGCCGCGCTCGATCCCGGCAAGCTGGGCCTGCCAGTTGCCATCTGCGGACGCGCGGGCGCGCAGGATCGGCTGGTTGTCCAGATAGATCTGGATATCGGCCCCGCCGTCCTGGCTGCGCCCGCTGATGGCAATCTCGCCCTCGGCATCATAAACGACCGAATCGATGGTCACATTCGCGCTGGTCTGCGCGCCGGGCACGCCTGGCGCGGGGCCAAGCAGTTGCACGCCCCCATCGGCGCGCAGCAGCATCGCCATCGGAGCCGTTTCCACGCGCGTGTCCGGTGCGTCCGCGCCTGGGTCGGGCGGGCGTGTGTCACCCTGTGCCGGGTCGGGTGCGCGGGCGATATCCCGTGCCGGGTCCGGGATGATGCCGGGGCGTGCGGGTGATGCGCTGTCGGGCAGGCTTGCGCTGCCCTGCGCCGGGTCGGTCAGGCCCGCGCTATCCTGTGACGGAGCCTGCGCGCGGGCGATATCCACTGCCGGGGCTTGGGGGGCATCGGGGCGCTCGGGGGGCGCACTGTCGGGCGCGCCCGCGCTGGCCTGCGTATCGGGTGCGACACCCTCGGCCGGGTCGGGGGTGATGCCGGGACGGGCGGGTGCGGTGCTGTCAGGAAACGGCGGCGCGATCTCGACCGCGCGGACCATCTGTCGGGGTTGCGCGAAGCCTTCAGCCGCCGCCACCGCATCTTGCGCGCCCCCATCGGGCAGGGCAGGGCTGCGTGGGGCCAGCATCAGCGTGTCTGCCGAGCGCACCCTGTCGCCGCTGGGCAGGCGCACTTCCAGTTCCAGCACGCGCGGGGCCGGGTGCGGGGCCAGCGCGAACATCATCACGAATTCTCCGGCGCGCGAACTGACGGCCTGTGCGACCGGGTCTTCATCGATCAGCGCCGCAACCGTGCTGCTGGCAGGCGCCCTGCCCGCGATCAGTACATCACCCAGATCCGTGATGCGCACCAGATCGAAGCTTGGGGCCATGTCGGCCAGGGGCGCGGCCATGGCGGTCTGTATCTCGGGCGCAGTGTCTTCGGGGGGCAGCCCCCCCGCACCGGGATCGTCCGTCAGCGCCGAAGGGGAAGGGGTTGGCAATGCGGTCTGAGCGTCGGGTACTGCCGGGGTTTCTGGGACTGTCAGGGCAGGCGTATCTGCCGGGGCCGACCGCTCTGCCCGTGATGCAATGTCTGTCGGCGTCGTGGGCTCTGCCAGCGCCGCAGTCTCTGGCGGGGCCGAAGGCTCTGTCTGCTGTTGGGAGGGAGGAAAGACAAGAAAATAGGCGATGCTGCCAGCCCCCAACACAGCGACAGCGCCAAGCGCCGATCGCACCAAAGGCTGTTCTGGCAGATATTTCAGCATCGCGCTCCCTCATGCGCGGCCCACGCCTACGGGTGCGGGTCCGACGCGGACTTGTCAGACGATAGCAATCTGGATAACCGGGGGCAAAGCAATTCAAGCACTGGACCCTGCATGCGACAGCCAACCTTCTCTGTCTGTGTCTTTTGTGGCGCGCGCACAGGCGCGGACCCGGCTTTCGTGGCCGATGCGCGTGCTGTGGGGACCATGCTGGCGCAGGCGCAGTGGCGACTGGTCTATGGCGCGGGCGATATCGGCATCATGGGCGAGGTCGCGCGCGCGGCCCTTGCTGCTGGCGGCGACACGATGGGGGTTATCCCGGCGCATCTGATGCCGGTCGAGCGCGGCCGCAACGATCTGGGCAGCGTGGTCGTGACCGAAACCATGCATGAACGCAAGAAGGTCATGTTCGCCAATTCCGATGCCATCGTCGTGCTGCCCGGCGGTGCCGGGTCGCTGGACGAATTCTTCGAGGTTCTGACATGGCGGCAACTGGGCCTTCATGCCAAGCCGATCTATGTGCTGAATACCGCCGGGTACTGGACCCCGCTTGCCGATTTGATTGACCATATCATCGATAACGGTTTCGCCGATCCCAGCCTGTGCGATTTCTTCGAGATGCTGCCCGATGTGGCCACGCTGGAAGCGCGGTTGCACCAGATGCGCGGCTGACGCGACCTTCGGCGCTGAAATCCAGTCCAGAGCCGCCTCGCTCCGGGCGGGCGGTTGCGAAACCCGCGCAGGTATATGAAGATATCGAGGCATCGATTCGGATGCGCAGATGCCAGAGGACCCCAGATGCGATCGCTCCATGCTGCGCAGATCCGGGCTATCGGCGTGCTGCTGTTGATCATGGTGGTGGCGCTCACCATCGCCGTGCACCAGAACACACGCGCGCGGGCCTTTGCCGAATTGCACGAGCGCGGGCAGAACACGCTGGGTCTGGCCGAATCCAGTCTGCGCGGGCAACTGGCGCGGTTCGAGCGGCTGCCGGGTCTGCTGGCCGAACAACGCGTGATCCAGTCGCTGATGCTGTCGCCGCGCAATGATGATCTGCAAATGGCGGCCAATCTCTATCTGCGCGACACGGCCAACATGCTGGGGGCGTCGGATATCTATGTCATGTATCGTGATGGCGACACGCTCGCGGCCTCCAATTTCGACCAGCCGCACAGTTTCGTGGGTGGGAATTTTGCCTTTCGCCCTTATTTTCAGGACGCGATAGCGCATGGCGCGGGGCGATTCTATGCGCTGGGCACGACCTCGAACAAGCGCGGTTATTATTTCGGCACGCCCATCGATGTGGCGGGCCAGCGCCGCGGCGTTCTGGTCATCAAGATCGATGTGGACGAGATCGAACAGGCCTGGGCCTCGGATGACCTGCGTATCCTCGTGACAGACCCCGAGGACATCATCTTCCTGTCGAACCGGGCCGACTGGCTGTTCAGGTCGATTGGCGTCCTGACCCCCGACCAGCGCGCCCGGACCGAGGCGACGCGGCGCTATTCAGATGCGGAACTGGGTGTGCTGGCGTATGAGAGCACGCAGGACAGGCAGGGGTTTCGCGTGCTGCGGGGGCCGGGTAATGCTGTCGATGCGTCCGAATATCTGGTTGTCAAGAGCGCCATGACGCAGGCGGACTGGACTGTGCAGGTGCTGCTGCCCACGCGCGCGGCGCGGTTACAGGCCGTGGCCACCGTCGGAATGGTGCTGCTGGGCCTTGGTATTGTTGCGCTGGTGGGGTTGATCCTGTGGCAGCGGCGGCGACAGCTTGCGTTGCGTCTGGCAATGGAACAGGCCGCCAAGGATGATCTGGAACGCCGGGTGGTGGAGCGCACGCGCCAGTTGCACGATGCCAATGCCGCGTTGCAGGACGAGGTGGCCGAGCGGCGTATGGCCGAGGCGCAGTTGCGCAAGACCCAGTCAGACCTGGTACAGGCGGGCAAGCTGGCGGCGCTCGGGCAGATGTCGGCAGCCCTCAGCCACGAATTCAACCAGCCGCTGGGGGCGGCGCGCAATTATGCCGAGAATGCGCAGGTGCTGCTGGAGCGTGACCGCACGCAAGAGGCGCGCGGCAATATCGACCGGATCATCGGGATGATCGACCGGATGACCCGGATCAGCCGCCACCTGCGCAATTTTGCGCGCAAACCCAACCAGCAGTTGCGCCCGGTCGCGCTGGGCGAGGCGGTGGTTGCGGCGCAGGAATTGCTGGGCTGGCGGTTGGCCAAGCAGGGCGTGGCGCTGGAGGTCGATCTGGGGCCGGTTCCGCCAGTTGTGACAGGTGGGCCGGTGCGGTTGCAGCAGGTGCTGGTCAACCTGATCAGCAACGCGATTGACGCGGTCGAGGACGGGCCGGACAGGCGATTGCACTTGTCAGCCACGACGGACGGCGCTTTGGTTCGTGTCATCCTGCGCGATCACGGTCCCGGCGTGCCCGACAGTGTGCAGGCCCGGATTTTCGATCCGTTCTTTTCCACCAAGCAGGTGGGCAAGGGGCTGGGGCTGGGCCTGTCGATTTCCTACAATATCGTGCGCGATTTCGGCGGGCGGCTGTCGATGCGCAACCATCCCGAAGGCGGCGCGGAATTCACCATCCAACTGCAAGCCGCCGCGCAATCCGCAAAGGCCGCCGAATGAGCGGCGCGCGCCATGTGCTGCTGGTCGATGACGATGCCGATCTGCGCGCCTCGACCGAGCAGGCGCTGGATCTGGCAGGGCTGGTTGTCACGGGGTTTGCCAGTGCGCCGCCCGCGCTGGACAGGATCACGGGCGGCTTTGCCGGGGTCGTCATCACCGATATCCGCATGCCCGACATGGACGGGCTGACACTGATGTCGCGCATTCATGAGATTGACAGTGAAATCCCTGTCATCCTGATCACCGGACATGGCGATGTGCCGCTGGCCGTGCGCGCGATGCGCGAGGGCGCGCATGATTTCGTCGAGAAGCCGTTTTCCGGGGTGCAGCTTGCCACAATCGCGGCGCGGGCGCTGGAGTATCGGCAACTGGTGCTGGACAATCGCCGCTTGCGGGCGGTGGCCGGGCAGGCCGATGATATCGAGGCGCGGCTCTCGGGCCGGTCGAACGTGATGATGGCGCTACGCCGGCAGGTGCGCACGATCGGCCCATCGGATGCAGATGTGCTGATCATCGGCGAAACCGGCACGGGCAAGGAAGTCGTCGCGCGCGCGCTGCATGACCTGTCGGCGCGGGCTGCGCGTCCCTTCATTGCCATCACCTGTTCTGCCTTGCCGGATACGCTGATCGAATCAGAGTTGTTCGGGCACGAGGCCGGGGCCTTTCCGGGCGCGATTCGGGCGCGGATCGGCAAGTTCGACCATGCGCGCGGCGGCACGGTGCTGCTGGATGATATCGGCGCGATGCCGCTGGATGTCCAGGGCAAGCTGCTTCGGGTGTTGCAGGATCGTGTGATCACGCCGCTGGGGTCCAACATCCAGCATCATCTGGATGTGCGCTTCATCGCCACGTCGCGCGTGGCGCTCGAGGCCGAGGTCGAGGCCGGGCGGTTCCGCGCTGATCTTCTGTATCGGCTGAATGCGCTCGGCCTGCGCGTGCCGCCGCTGGCGGAACGGGTCGAGGATATACCGGCGCTGTTCGCCCGGCTTCTGTCCGAGGCATGTGCGCGTCACCGCCTGCCCGCGCGCCGCGCCGGGCCGGAAGTGCTAGCCGAACTGGCGCGCGCCGACTGGCCGGGAAATGTGCGCGAATTGCGCAATGTCGCGGAACGCTTTGCGCTGGGCCTTGTCCAGACGCCCGCCCCGCCCGATGCGGCCAGCGCCCCGACCCTGTCCGAACAGATGGCCGCGCAGGAACGCAAGATCCTTGTCGATGCACTGATCCGCCACAATGGCGCATTGAAACCGGTCTATGAATCGCTCGGCCTGTCGCGCAAGGCGCTGTATGACAAACTGTTGCGCCATGGGATCGATAAGGCGCATTTTCAGGGTGGAGCCGCACAGACATCCTGAAAATGTGTGGACTTTGATACATGACTGGCGCTTGATGTATGGATTTCTACACATTGCGCGCGAAGATGACGCAAACATGCGCGGTTTTTGCGACGGCCAGCCTTGCAATGCCCCCGGTCCTTGGCGTTTGTTGAGCCCTATGCTGCCCGGCTCAAGGAGGGGTGCGGGCAGGCATACAGATGCGCAAATCAAGGGGAGGTCCCAATGCGTTTTACCAATTTCGCGGCTCTGGCCGCGGCTGCTGTCATGTCCGTTTCCATGGCCCATGCGCAGGATCGTGATGGCTGGCCATCCGATCTGACCGTGGGCACGGCCAGCCAGGGCGGTGTCTATTTCGTCTATGGCAACGGTCTGGCCTCGTTTATCTCCGAGGAACTTGGCATCAGCGCCAGCGGCGAAGTCACGGGCGGCCCGGTGCAGAACGTGACGCTGCTGCAGATGCAGGAGCATGATATCGGGCTGGTCACGATGGGTCCGATGTTCGAGGCGTGGAACGGCGAAAGCGAACTGGCCCCGGGCCTGCCGCACACCGATGTGCGCGCGCTGTTCCCGATGTATGAAACCCCCTTTCAGGGGATCGCACTTGCCAGCCAGAACATTTCCTCGGTCGGGGATCTGGCGGGCAAGCGCGTCAGTGTCGGCCCCGCCGGTGGCACCCCGGGCACATACTGGCCACGTTTCATCGAGGCGCTGGGCGTTGATGCCAACGTCTCCTTCGCCGGGGCAGCCGATGCGGCCAGCCAGTTGCAGGACGGGCTGATTGATGCCTTTGTCTTCGCGGCAGGGGTTCCGATCGGGGCGTTCTCGCAGCTTGCCGCCGAAGCGGATGTGCGCACGTTCACCTTCTCGGATGAAGAACACGCCGCCATTCTGGAAGGCTTCCCCGAAGTGTCGCCCTTCACCATTCCGGGCGGGTCCTACACGGTGCAGGAGGAAGACCAGCAATCGGTCGCCATGTGGAACTTTGCTGTCGTGCACGCCGACATGCCCGAAAGCCTGGCCTATGAAATCACCAAGCTGGTGATGGAAAACAACGACCGCATGATGCAGATTCATGCCGCCGCTGCCGCCACGCTGCCGGAAAACTTTGTCAATAACAGCTTCCTGCCCTTCCATCCCGGTGCGGTCCGCTGGTTCGAGGAAAACGGCTTCGAGATCGACCCCGACCTGCGGGGCTGAGGCTCTGGGGGTGAATGACACTGCAAAAGGCCGCTCCGTGCGGCCTTTTGTCTAACGCATCCGGTTTTTGCGAGGACAGGGACATGGCGACACAGCAGAGCACAAGCGCGGCCACGGAAGCGGACCTTCTGGATGGCAAGGCGCCCGACAATATTGCCGAAGGTGTGGACCGCGAGATTGTCATGTCGAACCAGCGCGTGCCTCCGGGCATGCTGGGCCTTGTAATCGTCGCAGGCT
>SLQN01000024.1 GCA_007131465.1 Paracoccaceae bacterium | reverse complement strand
GGGAGTTGTGGATGCCGACGACCTGTCAGATAGCGGCAGCTTCCTTGTGACAGTGCGTACCCCGCCAGTATTCGCCAGCATCCGCGACATGCTGATCGAACAGGGCACGCAGATCAGAATTCTGCCCAGCGTCACCGACCGCGACACGCCCGCCGAACGGCTGAGCTTTGTCATGGTTGCGGGACCGGAGTGGATAAATGTGGATGCCCGCACTGGTGTCATCACCGGCGATAGCGGTGGGGTACTGGGCCGCAGCATGGTGACGCTTCAGGTCACTGACGATACCGGGCTTAGCGATCAGGTCTCGTTTGCGATCACTGTCAGCGAGACCGGGGCACCGGCGAGCACTGCCCCTGTGCCCGAGGTTCCGCGTGTTGTGACCGCTCGCCCGGAGAAGCTGGACCCGGTCGAACCACCGCGCCTTGCGCCTATCCGGATCGAGCCGATCGGCCCGACGCCTGCAGCCTCGCGGCTTGGCTCGCGCCCGCTGGCCGATCCGTTCTGCCTGGCACCGCGGGCGCTGCGCTTCGGCACATTTCAGGCCGGAGAATCCAGCATGTCCTCGCTGGCGCGGTTGCCGATGATCTTTGAAAGCCGCGGCGGCGTGCGCGAAATCATCATTTCGATAAGCTGGCGCACCCAGGCCCTGGAACTTTTGGGCGTTGATCTCGGTGTGCGGGTGCCCGAAGGGGCGACGCTCACCTCGGACCGTTCCGAAGCCGACGACAGAACCGTTTTGCGACTGACGCTGCGTAGCCAGACCGATCTGCCTGCAGGGGTGCTGGACCTGTTGACGCTGACTGTGCGCTCCGAATTGCTTGCCACTGGCGGGCTGGCCGAGGCCGATCTGTTGCTGACGGTGCTGGCGATCAATGGTGCCGATGTCTGTGCGCCGCTGACCGGTGGATCAGCGCTGCGGGCTGATGCAGATACGCTGCTGCCACCAAAGCCGATGCATCTGGTCGATGCTGGCCGGGAACTGGGGGAAGTGGCCGATGCGGCGATCAATCTCAGCCTCGATCTGTTCGGCGCCGAGGTTCACCATCCCGGTGCGATCTATCCCGATCTGTTGCCTGACGGTTTGCTGGCGCTGCGCGCGAGCGGGATCGCGGCGGCTGGCAGCATGGTCCTGCGCTTCACCTATGACGCGGCCGCGCTGGAGCTTGCTGGCGCTGCGCCGGGAATGCCGGGGGTCGAGGCACGGTTGATCCACCTGTCCGAAGGTACAGCCGAATTGCACCTGTCGGCTGTGGAGGGCGTGGCGCAGGGGGCGTTCGTTCTGGCCAGTCTTGCCCTGATGCGACGCGTTACAGGAACGGGTATGGGCGTCCGTCGGGGCGGGCTGGTACGGCTGACGGCGGTCCGTGTCGACGGGATAGACCTGATGCTGACAGAGGCCGACGCAGACTTGACAGAAACACCGACGCCTGCGTATCCTTCACCGCGTTCGATGCGCTGGAATGTCAAGCCAGATGTGGCGGCGGAGTGACTGACGCGTAGACGTATCGCAAGAACGAGGGTTCCAATGGCCAATACTCCAGAGGCCACTCCTCCCGGGGTGGCTGGTGTCAACACTGGCCCGGATGGTGTCGAACGCAGCGGTCAGGCCGCGGCAACTCCGCTCAAGGGCGATGCTCAGGGCGCCGCGGCTACGGCGCGGGCCAATCAGGTGAAATTCGATACCACACAACTCAAAAGCAGTTATTGCAACGTCTGTAACGGCTCATCGACCCGCGAGGAAGTGGTGCTGAATTTCGGGGTGAACTCGACCTGGGATCTGGGGCGCGACCGGCTGGAGGTGCAACGGCAGCATCGCATCGTCATGTCGCCCCATGCCGCCAAGCGGGTGCGCGACATGATGGTGCGCCTGATCGAGGAACACGAGTCCCGCTACGGCAAGCTGGACGGATGAGACCGCGGGCACCGGGGCAGTCTGGGGGGGCGGACGCTTGATCCAGAACCGCCCCGCCACTGCCGCCGCCGCGCAGCAATCCGGGCCAGAGGTGTTCAGCCTCGACTCCAGCCTCTGGGCAGCCTTCGCCAATGCGCGGGGCGAGGCCGGGTTCTTGACCGCGTGGCTTGCGTTGCTGGTCAACCGGCTGGACGGCGTGCGTCTGGCCGCGGTCCTGGAGGCCGACCACAAGATCGGGGCCTTCACGCCCCGCGCGGTGGTGCCCGACCCGCGACACGATCTGTCTGTTCTGCAAGGCGTCGCCGAGAAGAGCCTGGCATCGGGCCGACCGAGCTCCGAAACCGACCCGGCCGCGGAGGACGGTGTGGGCGCAAGCCGCATCGCCTATCCCATCCGGCGCGAAGGCGAGCCGGTGGCGGTTGTGGTCGTGCTGGACATCGTCGGCACTGATCCGCGCGCGCTGCAAGCGACGCTGCGCGAACTTCACTGGTCAGCCGGCTGGCTGGCGGCCCGGCTGTGGGAAGCGAAGGCCGGCGATGAAGCCGGTCGCCTGGCCCGCGCAGGTATCGCGCTCGATATCCTTGCCGCAATGACCGAGCACCGCCGCCCCGAAGCCGCCGCGATGGCTGTGGCCAATGAACTGCAATCTGTGCTGAATGCCGATCAGGTTGCCATTGGGATGCTGAAAGGCGCACGCACCGCACCCCGCATCCGTCTGTTGTCGCTGTCCCACACAGCCTGGTTCCGCAAGCGTTCGGCCTTCGCCGAGGCGCTGGAAGCGGCGATGGAAGAGGCGTTCGACCAATCCGGAACAGTGGCAGAGCCGCCGCTGGAAAGCACCGCCCGGGCCATCGCGGTTGCGCATGAAGATCTGGTTCGGGGCAGTGCCGTGCGCCATGTGCTGACTGTGGCGCTTCCCGACGAGGCCGGAACCGTCGGTGCGCTGACTGTGTTGCGCCGACGTGACACCCCTTTCACCCAAGATGATCGCATGGTGGCAGAAGCGGTGGCGGCACTGGTCGGCCCGGTGCTGGAGTTGAAGCGCCGCAACCGCCGCTGGGTCGGCGGGGTGATCATCGACGGAACGATGCATGTGCTGGGCATCCTGCTGGGGCCGCGACGGCTGAGCTGGAAGCTGCTGGCGCTGGCGCTGATTGCGCTGGGTGTTGCGGCGGCAACAGTCAAGGCCCCGTTCCGGGTGCAGGCCGAGGCGGCCTTGAAGGGCACAGTGCAGCGCGCCGCTGTGGCCCCGTTTTCCGGCTATATCGATGCCGCGCCGCTGCGCGCGGGGGACGTGGTTGTGGCGGGCGATGTGCTGGCGCGGCTGGACGATACGGATCTGCGGCTGGAGCAACTACGCTGGCGCTCCGAGGTGGACCGCCTGACCGCGCAATCGCGCGAGGCGCTTGCGCGGTCCGACCGGACACAGATCGCGCTGCTGGAGGCTCAGATTGCCCAGGCAAGGGCGCAACTGGACCTGACAGAGGGCAAGCTGGCGCGGACGCGAATCCTTGCGCCCATTGACGGAGTGATCGTCGCGGGTGACCTGACTCAGCGGCTTGGCGCGCCGGTGCAGACGGGCGAGTTGCTGTTCGAGGTGGCGCCAATGGGCGACTTCCGGGTGGATATCTGGCTGGAGGAACGCGACCTGCGCCATGTCTCCGAGGGCCTGTCCGGCCAACTGGTGCTGGCGGGCCATCCCACCGACGGGCTGCCGATCACGCTGACGCGGATCACCCCGCTGGCCGAGCCGCGCGAGGGGATCAACAGTTTCCGGCTGGAGGCGGAACTCGACGCACTCCAGCCCGGTCTGCGCCCCGGCATGGAGGGTGTGGCCAAGATCGACGCTGGCGAGGCGCTACTGTCGTGGATCTGGACCCGCCGCCTGATCGACTGGATACGCCACACCGCCTGGACCTGGCAGCCTTGAGGCGGAGATGAGCGACGAGGCCTATCTTTCCACCATCTGGTACCGGGTCGCGAAGCTTACGCCGCGGTTGCGGTCGCATGTGAAGGTTTCGCGCCACCGATATCGCGGGCAGTCGTGGTATGTGATTTACGACCACGCGACCGGCCGGACCCACCGTTTCACCCCAGCGGCCTGGATGCTGATCGGGCAGTTCGACGGAACCCGCACTGTCGATGCGGTCTGGCAGGGGGTGGCCGAGACCCACGAGGCCGAGGCACCCAGTCAGGACGAGGTCATCCAGCTTTTGTCGCGGTTGCATCAGAACGACCTGATCCAGTATGCCACCTCGCCGGACATCACCGAGTTGCTGGAACGCTACAATCGCCAGTCGCGACAATTGCTGAAGCAGAACCTGACCAACCCTGTCAGCTTCCGCATCCCGCTTTGGGACCCCGACCGCTTCCTGACCGTGACGCTGCCCTGGGTCCGGCCGCTGACGGGCTGGTTCGGGCTGGTGCTGTGGGTTCTGGTGGTGCTTGCGGGGCTGGCCATCGCGGCGGTGAACTGGAATCGCTTTACCCATAATATTGGCGATCAGCTGCTGTCGTTCCACAATATGCTGATCATGGCCATCGCCTACCCGGTGATCAAGGCAATCCACGAACTGGCCCACGGCTATATCGCCAAGGCGCGCGGCGGCGAGATCCGGGAAATGGGCATCATGCTTCTGGTGTTCTTCCCGGTTCCCTATGTGGATGCGTCGTCGGCCGGGGCATTCCGGTCGAAATGGGACCGGGCCGCAGTCGCTTCAGGCGGAATCTTCGCCGAAACCTTCGTGGCGGCGCTGGCGATGATGGTCTGGGCCTCGGTGGAGCCGGGCCTGCTGAGCGCGCTGGCCTGGAACATGGTGATCATAGGCGGCATCTCCACAGTCCTGTTCAATGGCAACCCGCTGCTGAAATTCGACGGTTATTATGTGTTGTCCGACCTGATCGAAAGCCCGAACCTTGGCCCGCGCGCGAACAAATACTGGGGCTGGCTGGTGCAGCGCTACGTCTTCGCCGCCCGCAACATCAAGCCCGACCCGGCCACACCGGGTGAGAAGGCCTGGTTTCTTGTCTACGCCCCGGCTTCCTATGTCTACCGGCTGGTGATCATGGTGGGCATCGCGCTCTATGTCTCGGCGCACGCCTTCATCCTGGGCGTGATTGTCGCGCTTTGGGCTGTCTTCAACGCGCTGGTCAAGCCCATCGCCAAGAACCTGCGCCATGTCGTCACTGCGCCCAAGCTGCGCAAGGTGCGCCGCCGGGCGGTGGGGCTGACCTTTGGCAGCATTGCTGTCGCGGTGGGGCTGGCGCTTTTTCTGCCGCTGCCGCTGCGCACCGATTCCGAGGGCGTCGTCTGGCTGCCGGACGAGGCCTGGGTGCGGGCGCGCACGGCCGGTTTCATTGCCGATGTGGCCGTGCCTCGGGGCACGATGGTCGAGGGCGAGACGCCGCTTGCCCTGCTGGCCGAGCCGACGCTGGACGCGCGCCTTGCTGCGCTGGACTGGCGCGCCGAGGAATTTCGCCGCAGGCTGACGGCGCTGTCCGTCACCGACCGGTCCGAGGCCGAAGTCGCCCGGCTGCAACTGGACGACGCCTTGGCCGAACTGGACCGAGAGCGCGCGCGCGGCGCGGCGCTGATTGTGCGCGCCCCGCTTTCGGGCCGTTTCGAGCCCGCGCTGCCGCCCGAAAGCCTGCTGGGCCGCCATGTGACCGAGGGCGAGGTGATTGGCGTGGTGCTGCCGCCCCATGCCGAACATGTCCGCGTCGCTGTCACCCAGCAGGACAATGTGCTGGTGCGCGAGCGGCTGACCCGGGTGGAACTGAAGCTCGCGGGCCACCTGGAAGACCGCCACGAGGTTCGCCTGATCCGCGAAGTGCCCGGTGCGATGGACCAGTTGCCTGCGCCCGCGCTTGCGCGCGCGGCTGGCGGGCGCTTTCTGACCGATCCCGCCGATCCCGAGGGGTTGCGGGTCCTGAACCCGGTATTCCTCTATGACCTCGCCCTGCCCGAAGCGCTGGCCGGTGCTGCCTTCGGCACCCGCGTCACCGTGCGGTTCGAGCATGGCTTTGAGCCTGCCGCTGCACAGATCTGGCGTCGTGCGCGGCAGTTGTTGCTGCGCCATTTCGGGGCCTGACATGACCGAGGTGCAGGGTCTTCTGGGGTTCGGTCGGTTGCCTCTGGGCACTGCCCCTTACCCGGAACTGGCCGATCCGGTCTCGAACTTCGTCGACCGCTGGCTAGAGCGACGCATGGGCTGGCTGATCAGCCGCCTGCCGCTGACGCGGGCGCGGATCGCGCTGCAGGCCGACCGGGTGCTGGCGCTGGAACCGGAGATGGCCGCGCTTGACGATGATGCGCTACGCGCCGAGGCGACCCGGCTGCGCGGTCGGCTGCTCGCGCGCCCCCGCGACCGTGCCGCGCTGGAACGCGCCTTTGCCGTAGTGCGCGAGGTCAGCGCCCGGACCATCGGCAAAACGCATTACAAGGTGCAGATCATGGGCGCGCTGGCGCTGCATGCCGGGCGCATGGTCGAAATGGCCACCGGCGAGGGCAAGACACTGACCGCCGCGCCTGCGGCCGTGGTGGCGGCGCTGTCGGGCATGCCGGTGCATGTGGTCACGGTGAACGATTACCTCGCCGCCCGCGACGCCGAGGAACTGCGCCCGATCTTCGACTTCCTCGGGCTGAGCGTCGGCGTGATCGACAGCGACATGGAAGCACCCGCCCGCGCCGCAGCCTATCGCTGCGACATCACCTATATCTCCAACAAGAACCTGACCTTCGATTATCTGCGCGACAGGGTGTCGCTGCGCGCCCGCCGGGGTCAGGGGCGTCGCCGGATGGCGGCGCTGCTGGCCGGTCGGCCTGACGACGGCCTGATGCTGCGCGGCCTTGCCTTCGCCATTGTGGACGAGGCTGACAGCGTTTTCGTGGACGAAGCGCGCACGCCGCTGATCCTGTCCTCGTCTTCCGATGACCCCGAGGTGACTGCGCTCTATGCTGTCGCGCTGGAGTTGGCCCGGGGCCTGAGCCTGCGCCGCGACTTCGAGGTGGACGCCATGAACCGCCATGTCACCCTGACCGACGCGGGCAAGGCGCTTTTGGCAGACAACGCCGCCGGTCTGGAGGGGCTGTGGCGCGTACGCCGTGCCCGCGAGGAACTGGTGCGGCAGGCGCTGGCGGCGCTGACGCTGTTTGAACATGGGCGCGACTATGTCATTCTTGACGGCAAGGTGCAGATCGTGGACGAATTCACGGGCCGCATCATGCCTGACCGTAGCTGGCAGGGCGGGCTGCATCAGATGATCGAGGCCAAGGAGGGGGTCGATATCACTGGCCGCAAGGAAACCATGGCGCGCATCACCTATCAGCGCTTCTTTCGCCGTTATGCCCGGCTTTCGGGCATGACCGGCACCGGCATGGAACTGGCAGGAGAATTCCGCGACACTTTCGGTCTGTCCACCCTGCGCATCCCCACCCACCGGCCGCTGCGCAGGCGCCATCTGGGCAACCGATTTCTGCCCGACGAAGACGCAAAATGGGCCGCCGTGGCCGACCGGGTGTCGGCGCTGGCCATGCGGGGGCAGCCAGTGCTGATCGGGACCCGGTCGGTCGAGGCGTCCGAGCGCTGCGCCGGGGTGCTGGCTGCACGCGGCCTGCGCCATGTGGTGCTCAATGCCCGGCAGGACGGCGAGGAGGCCCAGGTGGTCGCCCGGGCCGGTCAGCGCGGCGCGGTCACTGTGGCTACAAACATCGCCGGGCGCGGCACGGATATCAAGCTTGGGCCAGGGGTGGCGGAGCTTGGTGGCCTTCACGTCATCCTGACCGGCTTTCACGAATCTGCCCGCATCGACCGTCAGCTTTATGGCCGCGCCGGACGGCAGGGCGATCCCGGAAGCACCGAAGCGATCGTGGCGTTGGATGACGATGTTTTCACCCGCTTTGCGCCATGGCTGGCAAGGCTGGCCCGCACGGTCCCGCTGCCCCTGCTCTGTAACCTGCTGCGCCGTGCCGCGCAGGCGCGCGCCGAAGCCGAGTATGCCACAACCCGGCGCGAACAGACAAAGGGGGATCGCGATTTCGAACGGGCGTTGGCCTTTACAGGGCCGATGGAGTAGGTGTTGCCGGGACTTGCAAAGCCCGTCTGCGTCATGCAGGGCCTGCGTCAGGCGGATCACCGTAGAATACACCCTTTTTTCATCACCGTTCTCATAAGATGTAAGAAATGGTCCTGCTCGGGGAACTACGTCCAGCGCCCGGTCGCAGGACCCGCACAATGAAGTGATCGCGAACGCCGTGACAAGCGCTTTCGTTCCTCAGCAAATTCTTTACATGTGAAAAACTCGAGCTGGAACCATCTGTCCCCTCTCGCAGTTTTCGCGCGTCCCATCACCGGCAACGTTTGAGCTCTCATCAGAAAGCAAACATGAACATTCTCCTCGGCCTCTCAATCCTGTCCTGTGGCCTGCATATGACGGCCTGCGTGCCCACCGGTTCGCAGGTTATGCGCTCCAGCGTCGCACAGGTGCAAGCGGCCCCGTCCAGACGCGTGACCGACCCGGCCAGCCCGGCGGTGACGCAACCACAGCACCGCTGGACCTGTACCGCTTCCGGTGCAGGCATGGCGGGGACCTGCAAGCATAATTGATGTGCACGGAAAGGGGTGATGCCGACACGCCCCAAGCCGGTCAATCCCTTCGCGCGACCGGTCGCAACCCGCTCTAATTTTCGGGCAACCCATTGTTGCGCCAGTCCGGCAGTCCAAATCCGTCTGGCCACGGATAGACTTCCTTGCGGTTGTAGTAGACCACCGCCACGAGTTCTGAGAACCTGTCATCCGGTCGGCGTACCGAATCGTTCCAGTCCGCGATATAGTCAGCGTCTCCCAGATACCCGAGTTCGGCCACGATGATCGGCTTGCCAAATGTCACGGCCCGATCATAGCGGGGGCCCAGCACGTCGGAATATCCCTGCGCGACCCCGAATTGGGCAAGCTCATATTCCTGCAATCCGAAGACCGACAGCCCGATCGAGTCGACAACATCGTCACCCGGGTAAAAGGCTTCCATTCCTTCCTCGCCTGCAGGCGACCACATGTATTGCAGGCCAGGTGCGACCGACCGGCAGACTTCAACCATGCGCCTGTAAGCTTCGATGTGATCGGCGGGCTGCCACATCGACCATGGGAAATGACCGTTCGGGTTGTCCATTTCCTGTCCCCAGCGGACAGTCACGGGGCCTTGCAGAGTTTCGAGAACCGAACAGACCGCGCGCATGGTTGCATCGTGGCGACCCGACAGAACATCATTGCGCAGATCGTCAGGTCTGGGCGGCGCGCCCCAGATCCACGGCTCGATGGTCACCAGCAAGGTGCGGCCCCGGTCGCGCGCATAGGCATCCGCAATGTTCAGCGTGTCCAAATCCACACCTTCCCAGGGCAGGAAGAGATGCTCGATGCTCACCACGGGATCCCCCGAGAATGCACCTTCCGGGTCATAGACCCCGAAAGGGATCGATCCCGGCGGGGCTGCAAGCGCGCTGCCGGTCGCAAGGACAAGGCCCAGACATGCGGCGGGCAGGGACTTGACACAGGCCACCCGGTCCGCCCGGGATTGATGGATGGAAGGTCTGAACGTTTTCATTTCGGGTCTCCTGTCATAGGATATCGTGTCGGTCCGGGGGATCATTCCCACCAGATCTCAAGGCGAAGGCGTTCGGGAGTATCGATTTGCATGCCGGCCCCGGACACAGGGTAAAGCGCGCGGGTCAGGTGCAGGGGTTCGAGCCCCATGGTCAGGACATGAAGGCTTTCGGTTCCGCGCATCGAGATCGAGGACACGGCGAGGGTGGCCAGCAGGGTGATCGCGGCGCATTGACTGCCGATGGGCAGGATGTTGGGTCGTAGCAGGACGCTGTTCTCGCGCAGATGCCCTACGACCATGACGGTGAAGATTGCGGCATAGACCACCAGATTGATCGCGGCGAGGATGTAGAAACCGCGTGCATTTTGCAGGTCCGAGACCAGAAGAATGGGAAGGCCCGACGCCGCGGCGAGCAGGAAATACGGCGCGAGAACGCGAAATGGCAATGCTCCGGTATCTTGCTGGCCCTTCGGTGTGACACGGAACTGCGCCTTGGTTCCAGACAGGTAATCGACAATCGCGGTGCCGGTGCCCCACAGCACCCAGGGCCACTGGATCGACAGGAACAGTGCCTTTTCCCAACTCAGGACCGCCGCGGTTCTGGGGCGGAAGAATCCATCACGCCGGATCGCGTAGACAAGCCCGATCAGAACCAGCGTCGAGGGCAGCATATGTCCGACGAAGGCCGGAAACGAGACGTCGACAAAACGGATATCGAGAACCAATGCCACAATCGGCAGCACGAAGAGGAGCGCCATGAAAGACGCCTGTAATGGATACCAGAGTTGCATGAATAGGAACTGGGCGCGCATGATCGGCGGCAGCCCTGCGAAATACCTTGGCGTATGTGCCAGAAGCAACGTCATGAGGCTGCGCGACCACTGGAATTCCTGCGTGATCAGGTCCGTCACCGCAACCGGTCCAGCGCCAAGGGCCATCGCATCAATTGCATGAACCCCGCGCCACCCCTTTGCATTGAAGATCATGGTGGTCGAATGATCCTCAGCCAGTTCGGGGCCGATGCCCCCGATTTCCTTCAGCGCGCTGGTGCGAACGGCGTAATGCGAGCCTATGCACAAGGGGGCAAGGCCATTGGTGTAGCCCGCTTGCACGACGCCATGGAACATCCCCTCGGCAAACAGTCTTGTACGCGCCGACCAGTTATCGGGAGCATTCGAGCCACAGATGCTCGGGGCAGAGACATAGCCGACACGCGTGTCGGCAAACGGCGCGAGAAGGCTGGAAAGATATCCCGGTTGGGCAACGTGATCGGAATCAAGTTGCGAGACGAACTCGTAATCCTGAAATCCGTGCTTGTCGTAGAAATAGGCGAGATTGCCTTCCTTGCACCTTGTGCGCCGGGGCCAGTCGGTGCGGTGGTAGTCTGTCGCGTCCTTGCGCGTGCAAACCCTGACGCCGTGGGTCGCGCACCATGCGAGGGTTTCTGCATCCGGGTCTTCATCCGCGAGCCATGTGTCATGCGAATAGTCCTGCGCCAGCATCGCCTCCAGCGTTGCGCGCACGACCTCGAACGGTTCTGCCGGGGTCTTTGTCGAGATCATCGCGACACGACGCTTTCCAAGGTCCGCAATGGTTGCACTTGAGACCCGCGCGCGCAGAAAAATGAACAGGAAATAGGCCGGGATGAAATACAGCCAGCCAATGGCGATGGTCAGGACAGTGAAACTGAACGTGTTGATATTGTTGGAGGGTTGCCACCACCACACCCAGAAATAGGCGGAAGCGGCAAGCCACAGGGCAAATCCCGCACAGTATTTGACGGACTGCGCGCGCGACAGTAGCGGGGTCAGATAGTTCGCGGGCTTCAGCAAGTCTTGTCCCGAAAGATCAGGGGTGGATTGCATGGGCGACATCCCCGATCCTGAAACGCGTCGCAGCATCGGCAACGATGGTGCTGATATCCGAGCATTTCGTGACAAAGCCGAGGGCATGCCGGGCAAGTGCCGGATCGGCAATCATGACCGGCGGATCACCGGCGCGCCGCGGACCGAACCGGAGCCTGACCTTGCGCCCGACATGGCGCTGCACTTCGGTGACGATCTCACTGATCGAATGCCCCTGGCCGGTTCCGACATTGACCGCCAGATCGGATCCGCTGCGCAATAGATGGGACAGCGCATCGGTATGCGCCCGCGCAAGATCGGCGACATGGACGTAGTCGCGGATGCAGGTGCCATCTGGCGTGGGGTAGTCTGATCCGAACACCTGAAGCTCTGCCCGAAGCCCATATGCGGCCATCAAGACCAGCGGGATCAGATGGGTCTCGGGGTCATGGCGCTCGGCCAGTTCGCCGTCAGGGTCCGCCCCTGCCGCGTTGAAATAGCGCAGGATCACATACCGCATCCCGTAGGCTGCGCTGTGGTCCCGGATCATCCGTTCCCCGATCAGCTTGGTCCAGCCATAGGGGCTTATCGGGGATTGCGGTGTGGTTTCGCTGATTGGCAGGGTTTCGGGGCTGCCATAGGTCGCGCAACTGGACGAAAAGACGAAATTCCGGATGTTTGCTTTTCGGCACGCCACAAGGATCGAGATCGTTCCGCCGACGTTGGTGTCGTAGTAGCTTAGCGGATCGGCCACCGACTCGCCGACATAGGCTTTGGCGGCGAAATGCTGGACCGCCGTGATCGAATGGCTGCGCAGAATTTCGGACACGAGGCCGGTGTCTCGAATGTCGCCCTCGATGCAGGGGCCCCATTTGACGGCATCGCGGTTTCCGGTGCTGAAATCGTCCAGCGTCACAGGATGGTGGCCCGCCGCCGCAAGCGCCTTGCACGCGTGGCTGCCGATGAACCCAGCCCCGCCCGTAACAAGGATATTGACCCGGTCCGTCACGCAACCGCCTCCGCCGTGTGGCCCTGGGCCACCAGTTGTGCCCGGAACCATGGGATTGTCCGGTCCAGCCCGTCACCCAGACCGACTTGCGGCCGCCAGTCGAGAACGTCACGCGCCAATGTCAGGTCGGGTCGGCGCTGTCGCGGATCATCGGCCGGGATCGCGCTGTGGATCAGGGGCGAAGACGATCCGATCTTCGCCAGAACGATCCTTGCCAGGTCTGCGATGGTGAATTCGCCATCATTGCCCAGATTGACCGGATAGCTGACCTCATGCGGCGTGGCCATCAACCGCATCAGCCCGTCCACCAGATCATCGACGAAACAGAACGACCGAGTCTGTGAGCCGTTGCCATAGATCGTGATCGGATGTCCGCGCAGGGCCTGAACGATGAAATTCGACACGACGCGCCCGTCATCCGGCGCCATTCCGGGGCCGTAGGTGTTGAAGATGCGCGCGATCTTCGTGGTGACACCGTGCTGAATGCCATAATCGTGAAACAGAGTTTCGGCGGCGCGCTTGCCTTCGTCATAGCACGAGCGCGGCCCGACCGGATTGACATTGCCATGATAGCTTTCGACCTGCGGGCTGAATGCCGGGTCGCCATAGATTTCGGATGTCGAAGCCTGAAGGATGCGCGCGCCTTTGGCTTTCGCGAGGCCCAGCAGGTTCAACGCTCCCAGAACGCTGGTCTTGAGGGTGTGGATCGGGTTGATCTGATACATCGGTGGCGAGGCCGGGCAGGCGAGATTGTAGATCTCGTCAATCCGCGCGGGCAACGTCAGCGGTGCAGTGATGTCGTGTCGGATGAACCGGAATCCGCTCTGCCCTGTCAGCGCCGCAAGGTTTGCCCTATGGCCCGTTTGCAGGTTGTCGACACAGATCACATCTGCCCCGTCGGCGCGCAACCGGCTGCACAGATGCCCGCCGACGAACCCCGCGCCCCCGGCAACGAGGACTGTCTTCACCGCTTGACCCCGAATGCTCATGTGCGCACCCGTGTTATGCCTTGACGTCCGTGACGCAGGGCTTGCTCGTGGCGCATGTCGATCCCGTTCCGGCGCGACGGAAAGGCCGGGGTCTTGTGTCTCAGGACGGTGCTGCAAGTCATTATGGATTGCCCCGTGAGGATAGATGATTGACGATACCTGCAATGCATGAAATGCAGGGCGGGACGCTGCGGACAGGCGCGCAATCAAATAACACTCTGTTCCCGGATTTTGTTCCGCGCGCGACGCATTTCCCGGGTCCGCAAGAACCCGAGCATGGTTCAGGCGCTGTTTGTCTCGCGGAACAGCTTTGATGGCGTGGTTGCAGACAGGATGTGATGCCGTATGCCGCCTGGCGTGGCGATCAGGCCCGGCACTGCTGGCAAGACCCTGCGGCGCAATGGCGGCGGGGTGATCCTGACGAAGATCGGAAATTGAGCGCGCGCAGATTTCCGAAGATCAGACGGTCCAGTGCGATGACAGCCAGGTGATCTTCTGCGCAAGGAATACGAGGTGCCCGGGGAATTCGCGTTGGTGGTCAGTCTGACCAATAGCACAAATCCAGACCGGACTGGCCCGTTTCATGAACGATGCCTTACTTTTATGGGATAATCTGGAGCGGGTGAAGGGAATCGAACCCTCGTCTGGAGCTTGGGAAGCTCTCGCTCTACCATTGAGCTACACCCGCACCAGAAGTCCCTTAGACTGCCCGCATCGTGCCGTCAAGCCTGCCTTCAGAACGGGATTTCGTCATCCATGTCGGACGGGCCCGCAGGCGCGGAACTGCCATAGTTGGAGGAATAGCCTTCATCGCGCCCGGCACTGCCGCCACCCCCGCCGCCGCTGCCACCACCGCCTTCGCCCCGCCCGTCAAGCATGGTCAGCGTCCCGCCGATCCCGGCGACCACGACATCGGTCGAATAGCGGTCCTGCCCGCTCTGGTCCTGCCACTTACGGGTCTGAAGGCTGCCTTCGACGTAGATTTTGGACCCTTTGCGCAGATACTGTTCGGCCACGCGCACAAGCCCGTCACCCCGCAGGACGACATTGTGCCATTCGGTGCGCTCGCGCTGTTCGCCGCTGGCCTTGTCGCGCCAGCGTTCGGAGGTCGCGATGCGCAGATTGCAGATCTTGCCGCCATCGGGAAAGGTGCGCACTTCCGGGTCGCGGCCCAGATTGCCGATCAGAATGACCTTGTTTACCGAACCTGCCATGACTTTCCCCTCGCTCGTGTGTTGCTGTGCTTCTCATCGAAAACCGGTGCATCTGCAACTCGCTTTTGCACCTTTCCCGATGATGGTAACGGAGTGATGGACAGAAGCAACCCTCGCCGCAGGCCCGGACGCTTAGGACTGGAAAAAGCGCATGCGGCAGGCTATAGTCACGGAATATTGTTGATGTCGCAGAAAGGTCGGGCGTGCGTCTGGCAATTTATATATCGGCCATTGCACTGATATTGCCTGCCGCCCCTGCTGTGGCGCAGGGGCTGAGCCTGTCGGGGGGCAGCGCGGCATCGCGGCTTGACTCAGTGCGCGCCGCAAGTCGCGTGATTGATGGTCGGATGTCCGAACAGTATTCGGCCTCGGCCCGGCTGTTGCCCAACGCCGCGCGCCCCGCAGAGCCAGCGATCCCCCGCTATTCCGGGCGCTATAGCGGCGAGTATCTGGATATTGCCCGCGCGGCTGCGCGCAAACATGCCGTGCCCGAGGATCTGTTCCTTCGGTTGGTCTATCAGGAAAGCCGCTGGAATTCGGGAGCCGTGTCGCACAAGGGGGCGATCGGGCTGGCGCAACTCATGCCCGGCACGGCCCAGATGTTGCGTGTGGACCCGAGCGACCCGCGCCAGAACCTTGAGGGCGGGGCGCGATACCTGCGCATGATGTATGACAAGTTCGGGTCCTGGAGGCTGGCGCTGGCGGCCTATAATGCCGGGCCGGGCGCAGTCGAGACGCATGGTGGCATCCCCCCCTTCGCCGAGACACAGAATTACATCCGCATCATTCTGGGCACAGGCTGAACCGGCAGGCGTTTCGGGGGTTGCGACCGGGTGCTGGCTTGGCCAGAGTGGCGGCCTGTCCAAACCCCGGAGGAAGAATGCCAAGCCCCAGCCTCGATCTGTCATTCGTGCGCGCCCAGTTTCCGGCCTTTGCCGAACCATCCTTGCGCGGGCAGGCGTTTTTCGATAATGCAGGCGGGTCCTACACCTGCAAGCCGGTAATCGACCGGCTGATGCGGTACTATCACAGCCGCAAGGTACAGCCCTATGGGGCCTATGAGGCGTCGCGTCTGGCCGGGGAAGAAATGGACGAGGCGCGCACGCGCCTGTCGGCGCTGATGGGGGTCGCGCCGGACGAATTAAGTTTCGGCCCCTCGACCACGGCCAATACCTATGTCCTGGCGCAGGCCTTTGCAGAATATCTTGCGCCCGGCGATGCGATTGTCGTCACCGATCAGGACCACGAGGCCAACTCCGGGCCGTGGCGGCGGCTGGCCGCGCGCGGGGTCGAGGTGCGCGAATGGAAGATCGACCCCGCCAGCGGGCATCTGGACCCGCAGGCGCTGTGGGCGCTGATGGACGAGAAAGTGCGGCTGGTCTGTTTTCCGCACTGTTCCAACGTGGTGGGCGCGGTCAACCCGGTGGCCGAACTTTGCGCCGGATTGCGCGCAGCGGGCGTCTATAGCTGCGTCGACGGGGTCTCCTATGCGCCGCATGGCTTGCCGGATTTGGACGCGCTGGGGGCGGATATCTACCTGTTCTCGGCTTACAAGACCTATGGGCCGCATCAGGGCCTGATGGTGATCCGGCGCGCACTGGGTGCTGTGCTGCCCAATCAGGGGCATTATTTTAATGCGGATGCTTTGTATAAGCGCTTCACACCGGCCGGGCCGGACCATGCCCAGATCGCCGCCTGCGCCGGAATGGCGGATTATATGGATGCGCTAGATGCACATCACTTCGGGGCAGAGAGCACCGGGTCAAGCCCGGCGCAGCGCAGCGCCCGGGTCCATGATCTGATGCGCGCGCATGAAACGGCGCTGTTGCAGCCGCTTCTGGACCATCTGGCCGGGCGCAACGATGTCCGGCTGCTGGGGCCATCCGAGGCGGGCGCACGCGCGCCGACGGTGGCGCTGGCCCATGCGCGACCGGGATCGGAGCTTGCCCGCGCGCTTGCCACTGAGGGCATCATGGCGGGGGGCGGCAGTTTCTATGCCGACCGCGCGCTTGCTGCGCAAGGCATCGACCCCGCGCATGGCGTGCTGCGCCTGTCTTTCGTGCATTATTCCAGCCCCGAGGAGCTTGACCATCTTCTCCAAGCGCTAGATCGCGTTCTGTAAGTCATTCAGGGGCGACCGAATTTGCCTGAGACCTCTCCGATCCTGCTGTGGTTCCGGCGTGATCTGCGCTTGCGCGACCACCCGGCGCTCGCAGCCGCCGCCCGGACCGGGCGCCCGGTGATTGCCGTGTTCATTCATGACACGGTGGTCGAGGGGTTGGGGGCCGCGCCGAAGTGGCGGCTCGGGCTGGGTGTGGCGACCTTCGCAGCGGCGCTGGAGGGCATTGGCGCGCGCCTAGTGCTGCGACAAGGGCGGGCATTGGACGTGTTGCGGGCCCTGATCCGCGAGACCGGGGCCGGGGCGGTCTGGTGGACGCGCCAGTATGACCCCGATCAGACCACGCGCGACCGCGCGGTGAAGGCCGCGCTGAAGGACGACGGCGTTGATGCGCGCAGCTTCCCCGGCCATCTGCTGTTCGAGCCGTGGGAAGTGCAGACCGGGCAGGGCCGTTTCTATCAGGTCTATACCCCGTTCTGGAAGGCCGTGCGCGGGCGCGATGTCGCGCCGCGTCTGCCTGCGCCGACTACACTGCCCGCCCCGGCACGCTGGCCAGCCAGCGATGATCCTGACGCTTGGGCGATGGGCCGGGGGATGCATCGCGGCGCAGATGTCGTGGCCCCCTATCTGCATGTCGGAGAGGCAGCGGCGCAGGCGCGGTTGGCAGATTTCATGGACGAGCGCATCACAGCCTATGCGCAGGATCGCGACCGGCTGGACCTCGCTGCCGGCTCTGGCCTGTCTGAAAACTTGACCTATGGCGAGATCAGTCCGCTGGCGTTGTGGGATGCGGGCCGGACCGCCCTGGAGCAGGGCAAGTCCGGGGCCGAGACTTTCCTGAAGGAAGTTGTCTGGCGTGAGTTTGCCTATCACCTGATCCATCACACCCCGCATATCACCGCGCGCAGTTGGCGCGAAGGGTGGGAGGCGTTTCCGTGGAGGGATGACGACGATCCTGTCCTGCGCTGGAAACAGGGGCGCACAGGCATCGAGGTGGTCGATGCCGCCATGCGCGAGATGTATGTCACGGGCCGGATGCACAACCGCGCACGCATGCTGGTCGGGTCTTATCTGACCAAGCACATGCTGACGCATTGGCGTGTGGGGCAGGACTGGTTCGCCGAGTGTCTGGTGGACTGGGACCCGGCGGCAAACGCAATGGGCTGGCAATGGGTGGCAGGGTCCGGCCCGGATGCCGCGCCCTATTTCCGCATCTTCAACCCCGATACGCAAGCCACGAAATTCGACCCGCATCAGGCCTATCGCCGGGCATGGGTGGCGGAACTGTCCTCGGACCCGCCGCCAACGGCCTTGCAATTCTTCAAGGCCTGCCCGAGAAAATGGGGTCTGGGCCCCGATCTGGACTATCCAGCCCCGCTGGTAGATCTGGCCGAGGGGCGAAACCGGGCACTGGCCGCCTATGGAATGAAGAAAACCGGCTGACGCAGCCGCTACAGGGACAGATGACAGATGACACAGACCGTGCCGACAACCGCCCCCTTGGGCGGGATCGTAACATCGGCTGCCGGGCAGCCGGACCTGCCGCGCTATTTCGCGGCGGCCTTCGCGCGGGCGGAACGACTCAACAAGGGGCGGCTGGATGTGGTGCTGCCCGATGGCCGGAAATTCCGCGCACAGGGCGCAAACCCAGGGCAGGTGGCGGAACTGCGTGTCCATGATCCCGACCTCTTTGCCCGGCTGATCCGCGAAGGTGATGTGGGCTTCGCTGAATCCTACATGGAGGGGGGCTGGTCCACGCCGGATCTGCAAGCCTTCATGGACCTGATCAATGACGACAACCCGGCGGTCTATGACGAAGCGGTCGGGCTGCGCATGGTGCGCGCGCTTGAACGCCTGCGCCACTGGCTGCGCGCAAATTCCAAGGGCCAGGCGCGCAAGAATATCAGCTATCACTACGATCTGGGCAATGACTTCTACAGCCTCTGGCTGGATGACAGCATGACCTATTCCTCGGCCATTTTCACAACCGGACAGGAAAGCCTGGAGAGCGCGCAGGAAGCCAAATATGCCGCGATGGTGGACCGGATGGGGGTTCAGCCCGGCGACCATGTGCTGGAAATCGGCTGCGGCTGGGGCGGGTTCGCCGAATACGCCGCCGCCAGACGCGGGCTGAAAGTGACGGGTCTGACCATTTCTCAGGCGCAGCATGACTATGCGGTGGCGCGCATGGACCGGCTTGGTCTGTCCGACAAGGTCGAGATCCGCATGCAGGATTACCGCGACACGGACGGACAGTTCGACGGTATCGCCTCGATCGAGATGTTCGAGGCGGTGGGCGAGAAATACTGGCCGCGCTATTTCCGCGCAGTGCGCGACCGTCTCAAGCCCGGCGCGCAGGCAGTCATCCAGATCATCATGGTTCCCGATGCCCGCTTTTCCGCCTATCGCAGCCATGTCGATTTCATCCAGAAATACATCTTCCCCGGCGGGATGCTGGGCGCGCCGGGTCCGGTGCGGCGCGTGGCCGAAGCCGCCGGTCTGAGCTATGCCGGCACGCATGATTTCGGCGAAAGCTACAGCGAAACCCTGCGGCGCTGGAACTCTGCCTTCCAGACGGCCTGGCCGCAGATTGCAGCGCTGGGCTATGACCTGAGGTTCAAGCGGATGTGGGAATTCTACCTGACCTCCTGCGCCGGAGCGTTTCGCGCCGGGACCTGCGATGTGACCCAACTGGTCGTGGCGCGCGCCCCGGCCTGATCGCAGGCGGCACGGTGCAGATTGCGCGGCGGGCGGCTTGGGACTATACTGCCACAAAACAGGCAGGATCATCGGGGCAGCCATGCCGACATTCACCCGTCTTCTGGCGTTGCTGCTGTTCAGTGCGGCGGCGTTTTTGCTATCCGAACAGTTTCAGCATCTTGACGAGGAAATTCCGCCCTCGGTTGCTGCGAGCGTATGGCTCGCGCTTATTGCAGCCCCGGTCGGTTGGAAATTGGTCGGCACCCGCATCGGCACATCCTACCTGCGCGGGCTGAGCATCGTGATTCAGGGCTATATCGCCACATTTCTGCTCGGGCTGTTGTTTTCGGGAATCGTCGATGTGTTTCGCGGCGGCTACCGCATGCGCTACAAGACCTTCACCGATGTCTTCACGGCGCTGTTCACCGATATGCAGAAGCATCTCGAACAGATGTTGGACCGCGATTTCCTGACACTGGTTGCGGTCAGCATCTGCGTCATTGCCGTCGCACTGGTGGCGGTCTTCCGGATATCCGAGGCGCGGCGCTACGCGCAATGACCAGGTCAGTTTTCCTGTTCGGGCCGTTCTGTCTGCCATCAATGCAGCACACACTCCTGCAAGACTGCCCGCAAGGCCTACCCGCGCGGCTGGCCAGGCACAGGCTGGTCGAGGCCGCAGTCGCATTGCCCGCGCTTGGGCCTTGCGATGACGGGCAGGTTGACGGTCTGCTGGTCGGGCTTTCGGAGAATGCGCTGGCCCTGCTCTCGCAATTTTTTGCGATCTGGGGGGCCGCTCCCGTGACAGTGTGCGTTGAAACGGATAACGGCCCTGTGCAGGCTATGGCGCATGTCCTGCATTCCGCGGGCTTGGCTGACGCGCAAGACTGGATCGTGCGCGATATCGACGCCGCGGCCGTCCTGTGTCGCGCCACTGCCGAGACCCTCGCATTGGCCCGGACCCATCCACTACCGGCCCTGCGCGCGCGCTGGTCGATGGCGCTGTCGGGCGCGGCCTCGGCGCAACGTGCCGCATCCACGCCGAACGCCGCGCGCCTGCGCGCGCCCTGGACGCGCGATGATGTGGAACCCACCGACCAGACCCGCCCCTATGCATGGTTCTTTGCGCTGGAGGATTCTAACCTGCGCTTCCGGCGTTTTGATGGCAGCCTCAGCCCGCAGATCAGGCGGGCGGGCTTCGTAATGAGCGATGCGGTCACAGTCCTGCCCTATGACCCTAAGCGTGACCTTGTCATGGTGATCGAACAGTTCCGGTTCGGGCCGTGGCTGCGTGGGGCGTCGAATTGCTGGTCGCTGGAGCCGATCGCCGGGCGCATCGACCCGTTCGAGACCCCCGAAACCAGCGCCCTGCGCGAGGCGCGTGAGGAAACGCATCTGGTCTTGCAGCATGATCAGTTGATGCGCGTGGGTGCGGGCTATCCCTCGCCGGGGGCTGTGTCGGAATATCTGTATCATTTCGTGGCGCTGTGTGACTTGGCAGAAGGGCAGAGCGGCATTGCCGGACTGAACAGCGAGGATGAGGATATCCGCAGCCATGTCATCCCCTTTGCGCGGCTGATGGATCTGATCGACAAAGGCGAGGTGGAGAATGGCCCGCTGATTCTGACCGCCTTCTGGCTGGCCCACAATCGCGTGCGGATTCGGCGCGA
Organism: Paracoccaceae bacterium; assembly: GCA_007131465.1. Lineage (GTDB taxonomy): Bacteria > Pseudomonadota > Alphaproteobacteria > Rhodobacterales > Rhodobacteraceae > Roseinatronobacter. Next base: position 2,529 of record SLQN01000024.1, on the reverse strand, counting down.
CATGGCAGGATAACCGCACGGCGGCATGTCGGGTGCGGTGTTCAGTCTCCGTGCGACGGGCCGGACTGACGCGCGCGCCAAGCCGCCCAATCCGCTTGCGTGTCCAGATCGGTCAGCGCGCGGTCGCCTGCCAGCGCCAGCAGGCGCGGTGGATGGCGGCGCAGCACGGCGCGCGCGCCTTCATCACCTGACAGGTCCAGAAGTTCTTTTAGCAGAGTCTGCGGAATGATCACGGGATGGCCCGGAATGTGGCTCGCGCTGGTGGCGCGCAGAGGCCGGGCAGGGGCGTCACGCTGCGCCGCAATCAGGGCGCGCATGTCTTCTGATGTAATTTCAGGCATATCGGGCAGGGCGATCATCAGCGCCTGAACCGGCTGCCGCAGCGCCCATGCCGCGCCCGCGCGCAGCGATGCCGCCATGCCACTGGCCGCATCCGGCACGTCCAGCAGTGTCACGTCCAGCCCCTTCAGCGCGGCGCGGCGCGCGCGGTCCTCGCTGCGCAGGCTGACCGCGACCAGCGCGCTTGCCGCGCATGCGCGCTCTGCCACCATCCGCAGAAGCGATTGCCCATCCACAGGCTGCAGCAGCTTGTCCGCTCCGCCCATGCGCCGCGATGCCCCCGCCGCCGGAAGCAGGATCGCGCAGCGCTGATCCGCCTCAGCGTTCAGGGATCAGGCCCCTTGGCGCAAAGCGTAGCATCACCAGAAGCGCGACCCCCATTGTCAGAAGCCGCATATAGGCGGCCGAGCCGACAAGACGTTGGCGAATCTCCGAATCGTCGGCCATCCCAGAGGTGACGATGTCCATGAACCAGCGCCCGGCAGGTTCCACCTGCACCCACAGAAACCAGATCACGAACGCGCCCAGCACGGCACCCCAGTTGTTGCCTGATCCGCCGACGATCACCATCACCCAGATCAGGAATGTAAAGCGCAGCGGCTCATAGCTGCCCGGCGTCAACTGGCCATCCATCGAGACCATCATCGCCCCCGCAAGCCCGCAGACGGCAGAGCCGAGCACGAAGATCATCAGGTGGCGGCGGGTGACATCCTTGCCCATTGCACGCGCCGACACTTCGTTGTCGCGGATCGCGCGCATCATCCGGCCCCAGGGCGAATTGAGCGCGCGTTCGGCCAGCCAGATCAGAAGCGCCAGCACGATCAGGAACAGGGCGGAATAGCCCAGACCTGACACCACGGTCGCGGTCTGCGACGCGCTCCAGCCCAGGGTTTCGGCAAGCGACTGAATCCAGGGTTGCGGTTGCAGGTCGATCGGGCGCGTCACCGGACGCTCCAACCCGGTGACATTGTTGACCCCGCGCGCCAGCCAGCGTTCGTGTTTCAGCACCGCAATCACGATTTCCGAAATCCCCAGCGTCGCAATCGCCAGATAGTCCGAGCGCAGGCCGAGCGAGACCTTGCCTACCAGCCAGGCCACCCCCGCCGCAAAGACCGCGCCCACGGGCCAGGCCAGGATCACGGGCAGACCCGCGCCACCCAAATAGCCCTCGGACGCCGGATTGACGGCCTGAACGGCCTGCTTGGCCGGGCCGAAGACCTGCGATGTCACCAGATAGCCGACAACGATGACGACAAAGATCGCCAGCCCGCGCACTGTGCCAGGGGCCATCCGCTTGTAGACCAGCACCGCTGCCAGAATCGTGGCCACGCCCAGCATCAGCCCCAGCAGGATGCCAAGCCCCCCGGCCGCCCAGGCTTCGGGCACTGGCGGCTGCGAAATGACGACCACGGCCAGCCCGCCCACCGCCGTGAAGCCCATGATGCCCACATTGAACAGGCCCGCATAGCCCCATTGCATGTTCACGCCCAAGGCCATGATGGCCGAAATCAGGCTCATGTTCAGGATGGCGACCGCCAGTTGCGGGCTCTGGAACAGGGCGACCATTGCCAGAACGGCCCCCATGACCGCGAATAGCCCCAGATCGCGCGCGCTCAGGTTCATAGCACTTTCCCCCTGAAAATACCCGTCGGTCGGAACAAGAGCACGATGACAAGGATCGCAAAGGTCACGGCGAATTTGTAGTCAACGGGTAGAAGCTGCATCATTGATGCGGGCTCCAGCCCTTCGGGCATCAGGTAGGTGAAGACACGCCGCCAGGCATAGGTGATCCCCATTTCGGCGAAAGCCACGACATAGGCCCCGACAATCGCCCCGACGGGCGACCCCAGGCCCCCAAGAATTGCCGCCGCGAACATTGGCAGCAAAAGCTGGAAATAGTTGAAGGGCCGGAACCCCTTGTCGAGGCCAAACAGCGTGCCTGCCAGAACCAGCAGGATGCCGGTGATCACCCAGGTGATCACGACCACCTTCTCGGGGTTGATGCCCGACAGCAGCGCCAGATCCTCGTTATCGGAATAGGCGCGCATGGATTTACCCGCGCGGGTGCGGTTGAGGAACCAGAACAGCGCCACCATCACGATCAGCGCCGTGACAATGGTGATGGCCTGTGCATTGCGCAGCGCCATACCTTCGGCCAGACCGGTGAAATCGCGGAACTCGCGGACCGTG